>JAHDCQ010000481.1 GCA_020629845.1 Saprospiraceae bacterium
GAACACATCATGCAAGATTATAAAGCACACTACCAAAAAAGCCTTGACCATCCTGAACAATTTTGGATGGAACAAGCTAAAGCCATTGAGTGGTTCACACCGCCACCGCAAGGCATCACGACGGATGAAAATGGCTTTTATAGATGGTATAAAGGGGGCAAACTCAACACCTCCTATCTCGCATTGGATTATCATGTGAAAAATGGCAGAGCTGAGCAAATTGCATTGATATACGAGTCGCCTGTTACTTATCAGGAACGGACTTATACTTATCGGGAGGTTTTGGAAGAAACGGAATTGCTCGCGGGCGTTTTAAAAGCGCAAGGTGTGGAAAAAGGCGACACGGTTATTATTTATATGCCCATGATTCCGCAGGCGGTTTTTGCGATGCTGGCTTGTGCGCGTATTGGTGCGGTGCATTCGGTGGTATTTGGTGGGTTTGCACCGCGCGAATTAGCTATTCGTATTGACGATGCCAAGCCCAAAACCTTACTTACAGCAAGTGCTGGCGTGGAGATAACGCGTGTCATTCAATATAAACCTTTGGTAGATAAAGCTATCGAACTTGCTGAATATAAGGTCAAGAATGTGATAGTGTGGCAACGTCCTTTTGCGAAAGCAGGCTTAGAGGAAGGGCGAGATTATGATTGGAAAAGTTTATTGAAAAAAGCCACGCCTTGCAAATACGTAGAGCTAGATGCAACCGATCCGCTCTACATCCTCTACACTTCTGGAACAACAGGCAAACCCAAAGGCATTATTCGTGACAATGGCGGTCATGCCGTAGCCATGAAGTATAGCATGAAGCACGTCTACGGTGTTGAGCCAGGAGAAGTGTATTGGGCCGCTTCGGATGTCGGTTGGGTAGTTGGACATTCCTACATTGTTTACGGCCCGCTTATGCACGGCTGCACAACGATGCTATACGAAGGTAAACCCGTTCGAACACCCGATGCGGGTACTTTTTGGCGTATTATTCAACAATATCAAATCAAAATACTCTTTACTGCCCCCACCGCTATTCGAGCTATAAAAAAGGAAGACCCCAATGGCAAAAAGCATCAACGTTATGATACTTCCTGCCTCCATAATTTATTCCTAGCAGGCGAACGCTGCGATGTGGCTACTTACGAATGGGCAAAAAAACTGCTCGACGTAGAAGTAATTGACCATTGGTGGCAAAGCGAATCGGGTTGGCCAATGATTTCAAATTCTCTGGGCTATGGCAGCTTCCCTGTAAAACCTGGCTCTGCCACTCTGCCTGTTTGTGGCTACGATATTCAAATTTTGGATGAAGACGGAAATCAGCAGCCAAGTAATACGGAAGGCGCGGTTGCCATTAAGTTGCCCTTGCCGCCTGGTTGTTTGCCGACCTTATGGAACAATGATGCCCGTTTCAAGTCCGCTTATCTTTCCCGATACGAAGGCTATTATCTAGCAGGCGATGGCGGGTATAAAGATGAAGATGGCTACATTTTTATTACAGGCAGAATTGATGATGTGATAAATGTAGCAGGGCATCGGCTTTCTACCTCTGATATTGAAGAAGTAGTCGCCTCCCACGAAGCGGTAGCGGAGTGTGCAGTTATCGGGATAGCTGATACATTAAAAGGGCAAGTGCCTGTGGGCTTTGTGATACTAAAAGGTGGCGTAGGCATTACAGAAGAAGAACTAGAAAGCAAATTAATAAGAATGGTACGAAAGCAAGTAGGCCCAGTAGCTAGTTTCAAAAGAGCGGTCATCGCTGAACGATTGCCAAAAACACGTTCTGGAAAAATATTGAGAGCTACCATGCGCGCTATTGCCGATAAAAAGCCTTTCATCATGCCTTCCACTATCGAAGACCCCGCCGTATTAGATGAACTCAAAGCATTGATGCTTGAAAAAGAAATTGGTGAGTACGCAATTAGTAAATGAAATAATAGTGAATGAGTGAATAATTCTAAACTCCATTCGCTCATTCTGTCATTCTCAATTCACTCATTGAGTATTATCCTAGTGCATCAACCCGTAAGTAATTATCAACTTTAAAGTGTTTGTTTTTTCGTTATTTGAGGCATGAGGAGGGAGCATAACTGGTTATTTGACCGACGAATAACGAAGAATAACGGGAAAAGAAGCCGTTAAAGTTGATAATTATTTACGGGTTGATGCACTAGTTCTCGTACAATAAAAAAGCCATCATCTCCTTGCGGCTGATAAAGCGGCATGAGTATGCGCCCACCGTAAGGAGCATGGATATTGCCATGTCGGTCGTGAGCTAAAAGTTCTCCTTTTTCGATAGCTTGAAAGTTTTTGTAGCCTGCATGCATTTCAAAAGCGTCGCCTGGCTTTATACTATGCACATGTAGCAATTCGGAGACTTTGGGTAAATTTTTGGAATAGGTTTGTAAAATATCATCATGTCGGTTTTCTACATCTTTGGGTGGCACACAGCCAATGGTACGTAAGCAATTCACGATAGCCGATACCGCTCTATCCACCGATAGGGGGTCATTGTGTTGCCCCGACTCGAAGGTGACAGGAATGGTTTCTACCCGCGTGTTTTCTTTTCTGAAGTAATGCAGCGTGGTGCCATTCAAGCCTTTTAACATACCCTTGATAGCAGGCGCGTGTAACTCCACGCCCATACGTACACTTTCAGGATCGTCAGTTACAATAGAGAAAATGCCACCATGTGCCGTAGTAGTATGCAGGTCTAAAATAATAAGACGTTCAGGTTGATAGTCCGCTATTTCCTGTTCGATGGTAGCTAAAAGTTGCTTGAGTTCCAAGTCTTCTGCTTGTAGTTGGGAGGCAGAGGTGGCTTTCACCCGTTCCACATTTTCGAGGGTCATATGTCGATTGAGGTCGCATTCAATAAAGCGTTTATTTTGAGCAATAGCTTGCAAGTTGCCGCGCAATCCCAAAAATTGACCATAGAAATAAAAGTCTGGATTTTTATGGGGTTCTTCCACGAGCATCCTAAAAATAGTTTGCAATGCTTGAACCCCCGCAGGCTCATTGCCGTGCATACCACCAATGGCTATCAGGAGTGGGCCGCGTTGCTTGCTGGTGTGTCGTCCAATGATTCTTGTTTGCTGCATTTGTGTAAACTCAAGTTTAGAGGTAAGTA
>JAHDCQ010000482.1 GCA_020629845.1 Saprospiraceae bacterium
AGAGCCCTTGCAAGTGCAACAACTGAAAGACTAAATTATAACTTCATGCACACCATCTCAAGTTCAATGCTTGGAATGATAAGGAACGATGAATTAATAAATTTACATTCTTGAGTAGGGCTATTTTGGTTCCAGTTTTTGCTTTGAAAGTGGGAGCATATCTGGATATTTGACCAGTTTCAAAGTGAAAAATGGAGACAAAAGAGACAGTCAAGAATGTAAATTTATTTGTTCATCGTTCCTAATTATCGAAAGCTTTCTAAAGATTATGAACGTAAAACTGAGTCTGCTCAGGCTTTTATCTATCTGGCGCAAATTCGTTTACTTGCTATCAGATGTGAAAAAATATAAATTCAAATAGCTTCTGAGGGAGCAAGTAAGACATTAAGTTTTAATGTTCTATTACAGGTCTCCAGTCCAACTCATCTAATAAGGTTTCAAAATAGGCTTCATATTTCTGCAGGCTTTTAGGTGCATTATGATTATTCGTTATTTTATGTTCTTTAGCTCCTTGCTTTACATACGTAATTGTGCTCGGCAGCTCTCCCATGATATAGCCACTCTTAGGGTATTTTTGTGCCATATCAAAATAACTCAACTGCTCCGCTTGACTCATCAAGCTGTCTATCTGAGCTTGCAATACATAGGCCTCATATAAACCTTCCCGTGCTACATGTGCTTTTCCGTCGTACAGTACCAAACCATTCCCAAATACCTTCGCTTCAAACTCTGGACACTTACCATAGCAGGACGTGCGTTGCATGCTTGCAATCAGTATTCTGGATGCTGCGTCGGTAGCTTCCAGTTCTAGCAAGGGATCAATAGTTGGCTCTTCAACAGTAGTAGTGACATCAGCATAACTCAATGAAGAATTTATAAGAGCGGGATCTACGCCAACAGGTTTGGGTATAGTGGTCTCACTTATATCTTTAGAAGTTTTGCATGCTTGAATACAAACACAGCAAGCCATTACAACAAGTAGTTTCGACAGAAAATTCATATTGATTGTAGTTGATTCTTTTAACTGAAGCAGATATGCAGTAAGTAGGAGGTACTTGGCATTTTACTTTAAAATACTTGGAATTGTTGCAATTTATGGAAGCTTTATCTTTCTACTACTGGCATATTTAACTTATTTGTCGCGCTTTTCGCTTTCGCCGAAACCAAGCGACCATATCTATATTGATAAATAATACTCCAATAAGCATAACTGCTGCTGCTACTAAGGACTGCTCTGTGATAATTTCATCATTGAGCCACCACCCTAAAAAGAGAGCCACGATAGGATTGACATAAGTGCTAGTCGAGACTTTTTCGGGTGAGATACGTTCTAGCAAATACATAAAAGCAGAGAAAGCTAAAATAGAACCAAAAATGACTAAAAAGCCAAAGGCTAACCAACTTGTTGTACTCACTTCCGCAATACGAAAGGCACTAGTATCCTCTACTATGTAACTAAATAAGAGTAGGGAAAGTCCACCTACGAGCATTTGTAGAGCAGCATTTTGTCCTGGCGATTTTGGTAAATCGGCACGTTTCACAAATACAGAGCCATAGCCCCAAGCAATCATACTATTCAGAATAACGATGATGCCCCAAATACTGCTTTCTTGACCAATAAGTGCATCCTGTCCTACTAATAAACCCATACCTACAATGCCTAAGGCTACACCAATATAGCTGCTCAAACGCGGTGCTTGCTTCATCACCGCCCACACCATAAATACAGTAATAAGTGGCGAAGCAGAAATCAGTAAGGCAGCAATACCTGAATCCACATATTGCAAAGCCCAAGCCACGCCGCCCGTGCCTACTGCAAGAATAATAACGCCCGCAAAAAGGGCATTTTTAATTTGTTGTCGACTAGGGCGCGTTCGTTCGCTAAGCAAGGAAAAAACGAGCAGCAGTATACCTGCTGTTATAAATCGAGCGGCTGCCATTAGGAAAGGGGGCATCGTTTGGATAGCAATACTTACGGCCAAATAGGTAGCACCCCATATCACATACACTGCAAAGAAGGACAATAGCACCAGTACCAACTCTTTTCCTTTAAACCGCATTTGGTGAATTTCGGACTTCGGATTTACAATTTCGGTTACACCTTTTACGAAATTTCAAATCCAAAAAAAATGTAGCTCTAAAACTAGTGAAGTGCCTTATTTTGATGAACAGATAGGATGAATTTATGATAAGCTTAACATTTTTAACCCAAGTTGGGTGGTAGAGAATAGCAGGTAGATTATTTTTTGCCTGCTCCCTTATGCGAAAAACAATACCTAAAGCCCAAAACTGGCTTTAATCTTAGCGGCATACATATCGCTGCTAGTAATATTAGTCTGTGCTTTATCATTGAGCTTAAGTACGAACCGCCCTTTGAAATAGCGTTGTAGCTCATATACATAGGCGCGATGCACAATGTAGGAACGATGTACCCGTAAGAATTCATCAGGCAATTCTAGTTCCAATTGACTGAGGGTTTTGGTGAGTAAATGCTGCTTGCCATTAGCAAGACAGACCTTCACGTACTTATCCTCTGCTTTCAGGAAAGCAATGTCTTCCATCGGGACTAGGGTGATGCGGTCTTTATCCTTGATGGCTAGCGTTTGTGCTTTGGGCGTGGCTTGCTGCTGTGTCCATTGCTGAAATAATTGGAAGGCGTTACTAGCAGTAGGGCTTTGCAAGTCCATTAGTTTGCTAACGGCTTTATCGAAGCGGCTTTGATTGAAGGGTTTCAAAAGATAATCTACCGAAAGATACTCAAAGGCTTTCAGGGCGTACTCTTGATAAGCTGTCGTAAAAATTACAAAAGGATTGTGTTGCAGCCTACTTAGCACCTCAAAGCCCGTCATATCCATCAAGTGAATATCTAAGAAAATAGCTTCAGGCTGCTGCGCCTCGATGCTGGCTATAGCTGCTGCACCCGAACTTGCTTCACCTACCAAATCCAGACGATGCGATGAATTTGCCACTAATACTTTCATCCGCTCCAAGGCGGGATATTCGTCTTCTACGATAAGTACTTTCATTCAATGTGATTTTTTCTAAGAAGCTGTTTCAAAACCGATGCTTGCAATTTCAGCCTACTATTTTTTATCTATTGTAA
>JAHDCQ010000483.1 GCA_020629845.1 Saprospiraceae bacterium
CTTATAGGAAAAAAGCCGATAAAAAAGTGCAATTTGTTATACACACGACTAAAAGTCGCACAGCGACGCACCAAAGACCAACACAAAATTATATAAATGCAACTCCCTTTTAATATTGCACGGCGTTATTTATTCGCTCGAAAATCTACGAATGCGATTAATATCATCACAGGTATTTCGGTTTTTGGCTTGACCATTGGTACAGCGGCTTTGATATTGGTGTTGTCGGTGTTCAATGGCTTTCAGGATTTGCTACTGACGCTCTTTAGCAACTTTAATCCACCGATAAAAGTAACGCCTGTGAAGGGCAAAACCTTTTCGCCCGATAGCATTGCCTTGGATGATATTCTAAAATTAGAGTCCGTAGAATATGTATCAAAAACGCTGGAGGAAGTCACCTTTTTCGTATTTGAAGATCGCCAGAAAGATGGTCTAATTAAAGGGGTAGATACCGTTTTTCATAAAGTTACTGGTATAGATTCTACCATTCGAGAAGGAACGTATCTTTTGGAGCGCGATGCTATTTCCTTTGGGGTATTTGGTATTGGTATTGCAAATCAATTGGGCATAGAAGTGGGCGATGCCTTCAACTCCGTAGATGTGTATATGCCGCGTAAAAGACGTTCGGCAGTACAAAATCCTTTACGGAAGCAATTTCTGCATCCTTCTGCCACTTTTTTCCTACAACGCGACTATGACGGGCAATACGTAATTACCAATTTGAAATTTGTGCAACGGCTACTAGGGGGAGAAAATAAGATTAGTGCCTTAGAAATAAAGTTGCAAGATGGTGTAGATGTAGCACAAGCGAAGACACAAATTGCTAATATTTTAGGGGATGATTTTTATGTAAAAGACCGCTATGAACAGGAAGATGCCTTCTTGAAAATTATGAACATGGAAAAGTGGATTAGCTTTGCTATTTTGTCCTTGGTATTGCTATTGGTAGCCTTCAATATGATAGGCGCGCTTTGGATGATTGTATTGGAGAAAAAGCGTGATATTTCCATTCTAAAGTCTATGGGGATGCAAGATATGACGGTGCGCAATATTTTTCTGTGGGAAGGCGGCTTGATGT
This sequence comes from Saprospiraceae bacterium, assembly GCA_020629845.1. Taxonomy (GTDB): domain Bacteria; phylum Bacteroidota; class Bacteroidia; order Chitinophagales; family Saprospiraceae; genus JAAUTG01. The sequence continues at coordinate 1,079 of JAHDCQ010000483.1, forward strand.
GCTTATTGGGTATAGGCATAGGCTTTTTGTTTAGTTTGACTTTTTATGTTGCTCAAAAATTCTATGGAGTCATCCCTATCCCCGAAGGTTTCGTGGTGGACGCTTATCCGATTAGTATTAAATTCATTGATTTTGTAATTGTTACTTTAGCTGTACTATTTATTGGTATGTTGGCTTCCATTCCCGCTGCTTTGCGCGCGCAACGAGTGCCTGCATTGGTGCGAGAAGAGTAGTATTTAAGTAAGTACTCAATGAGTGAATTTCAAATGACTGAATGATCAAATGAAGTTTAGAATTATTCACTCATTCATTATTCTTTCATTCACTCATTGAATATTTACGTATTTAAAGTCTCACATCTAGTATCTCATATCTAACTAAATGAGCAAAATCCTTTTCTATCTATTCATCAAACCACTTTCTTTACTGCCTTTGTGGTGGCTGCACCGTCTGTCGGATGTGTTGTCTGCCTTATTATTTTATGTGTTCCCTTATCGCAAGAAAGTAGTAGTGCAAAATATGCAGCGCGTCTTTCCCGAAAAAAGTGCGAAAGAAATCAATAGCCTAGCGCGTGATTTTTATCGGCACTTCTGCGATGTACTAGTGGAAGCCATTAAGCTTTTCAGTATCTCCGAAAAAGAAATTTTGAAACGAAGTAAAGTCCTTAATGCTGAATTGCTTACCCCTTTTTTCGAGCACGGGCGCGATGTGATTATCACCGCAGGGCATCATACCAATTGGGAGATGATAACGGCGGCTCTCCATCCACAAATTAAGCATCAAGCGTCTGTCATTTATACACCTTTGAATAATAAATTCTTTGATACGCAAATGCGTGTGTCAAGAGGGCGATTTGGTTTGGAACTCATAGCGAAGAAGGAAACCAAAGCCTATTTTACGAAGGAACGCCCTGCCAATGCCTTTATTTTTGCCAATGATCAAAGCCCCTCCAAGCGACAGCAACCCTATTGGATGCAATTCTTAAATCAGCCAACGGCGGTGCAATATGGTACAGAAAAATATGCTAAGACGTATGATTGTGTGGTGGTTTTTGCCAATTTGTGGAAAGTACGACGCGGCTATTATGAATCTACTTTAGAGGTCTTAGAAACCAACCCAAAAGAGAGTGACTACGGACACATCACGCGCCTACACACGCAAGCGGTGGAGCGCAATATCTTAGAAGCTCCGCAATATTGGCTTTGGACACATAAGCGTTGGAAATTACAGCCGCCTAAGGGTTATTCGCCATAATGACCTTTGCAAGAGGTAATGTCTACTTGTTTTTCTGGCTCATCAATTTCATAAATCATACGGTCTTTCTGATTCACGCGTCTGCTATATACCTCTCTATCTTCAAAATAGCGCAGTCGCTCAGGTTTTCCTAATCCCTTTCTAGGTGTTTTAGCAATATTACGAATTAAATCGAAGCATTTGAGATAGCTTTTGCGTTCATTTTTGCGAAACCAGCCCAAATCTTCCTCTGCTTCTTCGGAAAGGTAAAGTTTATACTTGCTCATTTTGTAGGATTTCTTCTATAGTTTTGCCCTTAGGTCGTTTGCCATTTTTTTTCTTTTCAAAGTTGCTATTGAGTGCTTTTAATGCTCTTTTATCGCGTATAAGATTTAGCGTTTCCATTATTTCATTCCAATAATCTTGTGTAATCATCACTACTGCGCCCTCATCCGTAGTAATGATAGTTTCTTCATGATTGTCAATAGTGGCTCGGATATATTTTTCTATATCTTTTTTAGCATTATTGATGCTTATTGCTATCATAATCTCTAGTTTTGTATTCAAAGATACATTTTATTTTTATGCAATGTTGGAGTGTGTTTGTGCTAAAGCCAGGAATAAAGCAATAATCCTGCACCACCCAAAATCAAGAATAACGTTATCAACTGTCGAATAAGATGTTGCCGCTTCTGTTTTTTGATTTTTGCTTCATTGAGTGCAATAGGTATTCGCGCTATGCTCTTAGGCATGGACGCGGGCTTAACGTGACTTTTAAATGATTTGTAAG
>JAHDCQ010000484.1 GCA_020629845.1 Saprospiraceae bacterium
TTACTGGAATCTTTGATGTGATAGCTTCGCTTGAGCATAGATTCTACCAAATCGCCCAGAGGTGCAAACACACCTACAATAGTTGCCAATACGAGCCAATCCGTACGTGCTACTTCTGGAAATAAGCCACTCAAGCCCCAGCCTGCGAGTAGCGTCCCTACGAGTCCGCCGAGTGTGCCTTCCCATGTTTTTTTCGGAGAAATGCGCGGCAGGAAAGGCGTTTTCCCTAAACGACTCCCTACTAGATACGCACCCGTATCACTCGCCCATGTCATCAGCATTAAGCCCATCACAATACCGAAATAATAATAGCCTTCGATGAAACCAATGGAATGCAAGAGCGCGAAGGGAAGTCCAATATAAATCGCTGATAAAATAAGCAGCGCGATATTTTGAAAAGGCTGTTCTTTTTGTAGAAAAAGCTCTATGATGAATAGCGAAAATAGAATAGCCAGTATGCCCCAAAGCAGATATTCGGGGGCAAAATGAAACCAATCGTAATTCGCACCGATGGAAATAATATAAGGCAGAAAGCCAATCAACAAGCCAAGATAGCGATGCGCCCAATCGTCTTTAGGAAAGAAAATGGCGAGCAATTCCCACAAGCAAAGCAGCGTCACTGCAGCAAACAGCAGCGTGAAAGTAGTTGCGCTAAAGAATACCGATGCCAGCATGACAGCCACAAATATAGCTGCGGTAATGCTACGCTGTGCGAAGCTACTTCTTTGTTTTGTAGTTGATGTGGTGTGCTCTGTTTCCAAAATCAATGATTTACGGTAAATGGTCGCTTTGTTGAAACCGCTTCAAGAAATATCCAATTGCCACAACAAATATACTACAAAGCAGGACAAGCCAAATAGAAATCGGTTCACTAGTTTCGGGAGAAAGTTGTTCAATTTGGTCTCGATAAAAGTACGCGCCTACGACTTGCAAGCCATTATTGAGCAAGTGCGCGAAAATAGGTACCCACAAATTATTTGTCCAATACAGCAAATAACCTAGAGCAGCACCAAGCACTACTCGCGCCAAAAAACCCTCAAACTGCCCATGTATGGCACTAAACAAAATAGCTGCTATCCATATCGCCAGCACAGGGCGACGACTGAAATGCGCTATTTTTTGTTGTAGAACGCCTCGAAACAAAAACTCCTCGGCAATAGCGGGAATGATGGCAATCGTCAGTAAATTAAGTGCCAATTCCGCAGGCGATTCCATGACCAATAAGCCACTTATCAAGCCATTGATATTATCTTCCATACTCACCATCCACTCTGGCAGCGGCAATTGTTTATTGAGAAAAAAAGCATATTGTGCCAATGGCATGATAAACAATAGGAATAATACACTCAAGCTCAATTGTCCAAGATATGGTGCAGCGCGAAGTTTCAAAAAACGCGTCCAGTACTTGCGATAAGCGATATATACAAAGGCGAGTGCGGGCAGCAAAAACATCGTCACTTGATTAATAATCGCTAACCAGCGCAAGAAATTTCGCTTATCGACTGTATTATTATCTGTGATAGTCTGAAGCACATCTTGAGCATTCAAACCCATAAACTGCGCTAAACCTGCGCTTTGCAATTGCCCGAGTCCACTGCCCATAATAATGAGCAGCAGCAACACTAAAAGGGTGAAGACCAGGGAACGCTTTATTAAATCTGCTAGTTGATTTAGCATAATTCGTCTTTATATTGAAGCTTTCAGGTAAAAACTTATGCCTGATATGGTTCAAAAAAGTAAGTTTGCAGCATAAAATTTTCCTAATCGAATGACTAGACTAAGCGTTAATGTAAACAAAATCGCGCTTTTGCGTAATTCTCGCGGCGGAAATCTGCCAAATTTGAAGCAAGTAGCTATAGATTGCGAGACCTTCGGCGCGGAAGGCATCACGGTACACCCACGCCCCGACGAGCGACATATCCGCTATTCGGATGTGCCAATGCTGCGTGATATAGTGCAGACCGAGTTTAATATAGAAGGCAATCCAAATCCAAAATTCATGGACTTGGTGCTTGCGAACCCACCTCACCAATGTACGCTTGTACCCGACTCGCCTGAGCAGCTTACCTCGGATAGTGGTTGGGACACCATCAAGCATCACGATTTTCTGAAAGACATCACCGCCCGACTCCATGAAAAAAATATCCGCGTCTCCATTTTCGTAGATGCTGAAGCCCGCTATGTAGAAGGCGCGAAAGCCGTTGGTGCTGACCGTATTGAATTTTATACAGGCGATTTTGCAAAGCAATTCTTAATGGATAAGAAAGTGGCTATTGCGCCCCATATCGAAGCGGCAAAAGTAGCAAATGCCATTGGTATTGGTATCAATGCGGGACATGATTTGAATTTAGATAATTTGCGTTTTTACAGCGAGAATATCGAAAATCTATTGGAGGTATCTATCGGTCACGCGCTCGTAGCTGACGCGCTGTATTTGGGTTTGAAGAATACGGTGCAGTTGTATTTGCGGTGCTTGAGCTAGTGCTTTGTCAAGTATAAAATGAGCATATCCATAGCACTAATTGGTGTACCTTTACGTTCTAAATCCGTACGAATCTGTCCATAAACATCTGCCGCTAATTCATCGAACTCCAAGACTTCAAGTGGTAGGGAAAACTGTTACAAAGCAGCCAAGTTTTTGTCTTGTCGTTGGCTTTTGTACGCACCATATTTCAGTTCTGCGATAGTAATAGAGGAAATGCCAATATCGCCTAGCGTAAAGCTTTGGAATTTTTGCAGAACGGTTTCAGGGCGTTGGTTGATGATATGAATACAAATATTGGTATCTAGTAGATGCGTCATTATTCGAAACTTATACGGCTTTGTAATTGGGGTTGATTTCGCTCACTCATAAAGTCATCAGAAAACAGTTTAAGGCTGGAAAATAGGCTTTCCCAGGGATTGTTGAATGGTATCAAGACTAGCGCATTGCCTACCTTTTTGGCATACACCTTTTGGTCATCTATGCGTAGTGCTGTTGGTAAATCCACCGTCTGCCTCCCGTCTTTTATGCTCAATGCGAGTACATTCATGTTTTTCTATTTTTACAAAGATACTTTCTTTTGGGGTGGAAATGCAAGTTGCTTTCTTTTTT
>JAHDCQ010000485.1 GCA_020629845.1 Saprospiraceae bacterium
CGAAATATTCGCGTAGAAAATCGCCGTCTTTGCCTTCTGCATCCATCATTGCTTTCACACGATGCGGTGCAGAATCAATACTTTTTGCTGATTTTACACTTGCAAATTTAGGACGCACACTTGGACGATACTCTAGCGTATTCAAATCCAAAGCTAAAGTGATGCGACGACCTTTTTCGTCCTTATCTTTGGTGCGCTTATAAAAGCCTTGTCCTGATTTTCTTCCATAGAATTTATTTTCTAGGAGGAAATCCATGTATTTTGGATTTGGCTTATCTTTTAGGGTAGAAATATACTCATCGTGGGAAGCTGCGCCTTTCACGAAGCTGACAACTTTGTCGTTCGTATCCAAACCTACCAAGTCATTCAATTTGAATGTACCCGTTTTAGGTCGTGCGAGTGGCGAACCCGTCAATGCATCTATTTCCTCAATTGTAAATCCGTACTTTTCTGTTAATTCGAGCGTCTTGACACCAGAAGCTACCCCGATGCGGTTCGCAATGAAGGCTGGCGTATCTTTACACAATACCGTTTGCTTACCGAGGTATTTATCGCCATAGTGCATCAAGAAGTCAGTTACTTCTTGTGCCGTGTCAGGCGTAGGAATCACCTCAAACAAGCGCATATAACGCACAGGATTGAAGAAGTGTGTTCCACAGAAGTTCTTTTTGAAATCTTCGCTTCTACCTTCCGACATTAAGTTAATCGGAATACTAGAGGTGTTAGAAGTTACTAATGCGCCTGGCTTACGATGCTCATCTACTTGTGCGAACACCTTCTTTTTGATGTCCAAGTTCTCTACGACGACCTCGATTACCCAATCGCAATCCTTAATCTTCGCGATGTCATCCGTGAAATTACCAGTAGTGATGCGCCCTGCGAATTTGTTATTGTAAAAAGGAGCAGGTTTCGTTTTGATGGCTTTTTTCAATGCGCCATCTGCAATGCTATTACGTGCCGCAGGATTTTTCTGCTTGTCTTCAGGCAAATCGCGTGGAACAATATCAAGCATTAGCACCTCCAAGCCTATGTTGGCGAAGTGTGCCGCAATACCCGAACCCATCACGCCCGAACCTAAGACCGCAGCTTTTTTTATTCTTCTCATTTTTAGATGTGAGATTTTTAGATATTAGATGTGAGACTATAGGGGTAGATATGACATTTTTCAAAAAAAATGTCATATCTGAACATGTCTCAAGTCCAAAATTAGCGAATTTTCGCTAAACGGAACAAAAGTACAAAATTAACGCAGATAGCAAAGGAAAGTTTGGTATGGCTTTGAGAAATATGTGAAGAGTAAGCTTTTTATAAGATTATAGTTTGGTGTAAAAAAGCAAAAAGCCCCGTGTAACACACGAGGCTTTCTCAATATATCTTTAAAAAACGAGTTTAGCGCGCAAAAGCCACCGCTCGCTTCTCTCGAATCACTGTCACTTTAATCTGTCCTGGATATTGCATTTCATCTTGAATTTTCTGTGAAATCAAGAACGACAAATCATCTGCATATTGGTCGGTTACTTTATCACTGGCTACAATTACGCGTAGTTCGCGTCCTGCTTGCATCGCGTAGGCTTTTTGTACGCCTTCGTGTCCCATTGCTAAGTCTTCCAACTCGCCGATACGCTTGAGGTAACTTTCCAAAATCTCACGGCGTGCGCCTGGTCTTGCACCTGAAATGGCATCACAAGCCTGCACGATAGGAGAAATGATATTGTTCATTTCCACTTCATCGTGGTGCGCTCCTACAGCATTACAAACCACACCATGTTCCTTATGTTTTTCACAAATGTGCATCCCTAAAATCGCGTGCGAAAGCTCCGATTGTTCTTCCGATACTTTTCCAATATCGTGGAGTAAGCCCGCACGCTTTGCCAATTTCACTTGCTTTGGACTCAAGCCCAATTCTGCCGCCAAAGCCGCACATAAATGTGCCGTTTCGATAGAGTGCTTCAAGAGATTTTGTCCGTAAGATGAACGGAAACGCATACGTCCTACCATTTTTACTAGGTACGGATTCAAGCCGTGAATATCCAATTCAATTACGGTACGTTCGCCAATTTCTACGATTTGCTCATCGAGTTGTTTGCGGGTCTTCGCTACTACTTCTTCAATACGTGCAGGGTGGATACGTCCATCTGCCACAAGTCGTTTCAAAGATAAGCGACACACTTCCCGACGAATTGGATCAAAACTCGAAATTACAATCGCTTCTGGTGTATCATCTACCACGATTTCTGCGCCTGTAGCGGCTTCTAAAGCACGAATATTACGTCCTTCTCGCCCAATTATCTGCCCTTTTAAATCATCTGAATCCAAATTGAAGACTGAAACGGTATTTTCAATCGTATATTCCGCACACATACGCTGTATGGTTTGGATAATGATTTTCTTCGCTTCCTTATTCGCTTCCTGCTTCGATTGCTCGATGATGTCTTTCTTCAAAGCCATCGCATCGGTTTCTGTCTTCGATTTCACAGCATCTAGTAGCATATCTTTGGCTTCTGCTTCGCTTAATGCTGCTACTTTTTCCAGTTCTTTGATACGGATTTCGTTCGCATGGTCAAGTTCTTCCTTCTTCTTTGCGACTATCTTGAGTTGCTTATCTAAGTTCTCACGAATTGTCTTAATCTCCAACTCCTTCGATTTCAGTTCTTCGCGTTCTCCGTCCAACAAATCCAACTCTCCTGCGATTTTGTCTTGCTTGTCTCGAAGTTCTTTTTCTAAGCCTTTTATCTCAATTTGTCGCTCCTTCAAGTCCACCATCTTCTTGGACTTGCTACTCTCAAACTCTGACTTTAATCTTGCGAATTTGTCTTTCGCTTCCTGTATTTTCTTTTGTTTGATGCTCTCATTTTTGCGCTCCGCATTCGAGACCATCTTATCTGCCTTACGTTCCGCATCACTTTTCATGCGGTCGGCAGTATGTCGTGCATCTTTAATGATGCCATCTGCTTCCAGATTGATCGCTTCTATCTTGCCCTCGGTAGCTTTTTTTAGTAACTGCTGTACTAAAAAATAGCCAATCGCTGCGCCCAACACTAAGCCACCAATCAATCCGATTCCTATTTCCATGTTTTTATTAGATGTGAGA
>JAHDCQ010000486.1:0-1212 GCA_020629845.1 Saprospiraceae bacterium
CGATACCAATAAGTGCGTTTTATGATGCGTTTGCCTTTTTTATTCTTGTAGGTATGATTGGTTTCGCATAGAAAACTCCCGAGTTCTATCTGCTGTAAGCCTGTTTCTTCTTGCACCTCTCGTACCGCAGCTTCTTCGCGGGTTTCGCCTTTATCTATTTTACCTTTGGGCAAGTCCCAGAAATCGCGCCGAAAAATAAGTAGGGCTTCTTCCTTTTCGTTGAATACCAAACCGCCGCCTGCTTCAAGTATTTTGTACAGCGATTCAAAGTCTGCAATCAAGTGTTCCACTTCATCTGAATAGACGGTAATAGAGTCATACCGATCCCCTTTTTCCAGCATGTCAATATAATTCAATAAAAACTTTGACTTTCCTGCATAGCGCGCTACTAAATTACGCTTATCAGAAGCTAAGGGTTTTGCCTCTTCGGTCGCCACTAATCGTAAGAGTGTTTCGTTGATATAAACTTCGTACATTTACGCGGATTTTTTAATGTATTAGGTATCAAGTATCAGGTATTAAGTAGAGCAATCAGCTTATATTTAGTACGTAATACTTAATACCTAGTACCTAATACGACCAATACAAAATGAGCATCGCATCTACTATTGCCACCCATCTTTTACAAATAAATGCAATAAAATTAAGTCCTCAAAATCCTTTTACGTGGGCATCAGGTATTCAGTCGCCTATCTACTGCGATAATCGGATTACCCTCTCCTACCCTAAGGTGCGAAAAGCTATTGTAGAGGCATTTGTTGAGAAATCGAAAACGATGCCCAGTTTTGATATTATTGCAGGTGTGGCTACGGCAGGTATTCCGCATGCTGCACTATTGGCATACGCGCTAGATGTGCCGCTTATATACGTGCGTTCTAAAGCGAAAGCGCACGGGCGACAAAACCAAATAGAGGGCGAATTGCGAGCAGGGCAAAAAGTGCTAGTGATAGAAGACCTAATTTCCACAGGTGGTAGTAGCTTGAAAGCAGTAGAAGCGGTACGTGCCGCAGGTGGCGATGTGACGAGTGCCTTAGCTATTTTTAGTTATGGTTTTGAAGAAGCAATAACTGCTTTTGAAGCCGCGAATTGTCCTTTCGATACGCTCTCTAATTATGACGCGCTTTTAGAAGCCGCTATTGAACGCAATTATATTAAAACAGAAGAAGTAGCTACTCTGAAAGCTTGGCGGGCAAATCCTAAGGCTTGGAAGTA
>JAHDCQ010000486.1:1312-3091 GCA_020629845.1 Saprospiraceae bacterium
AACGTACGATAATAATCAATCCAAGCATCCGCATATAACTTAGCTGAGCCAAAACCAATTCGCCCAATGATAGGCATCCCATTCCGTAAATTTGGCGCAATTCGCAAATCATAGCCCGTCTGGATGTGAAAGAAAAAGCCAGAATACAGTTCATATTGTGCTAATAAACGCGCTTGAAATGTAATCGCTTTTTCTCCAATCGGCTGAAAGACTCTCGTAGAATAATCAGAAGCAGGAAAACTTGCCCCTGCCGAGCTAATGATAGACAGGGCAGACTTTTCGTAATACTTCCGTTGATTGCGATACTTGAGTGCTAAGGTGGCATCTTGGAGACTTTTATTATTTGCATCCGTCCAAATAAATGGCAAGGCAAGCACTACATCCATAGAGTCAGAAAGAGCATGTGCCATAAAAAAATTGACGGAATTAAAAGTCGCTGGTACATTTCGGTCTGCTGTACCAAAACGATACCTATCATAAGATTCAGTAGAATAGGTCAGTACAACATCAGTGTTATTAGCACCTTTCATGTAGCCGTCTATCACGCCTTGTGCTTGTAGCTTTGTAATGAGGACGATGCAACCGATTGTGTAGATGAGTGTTCTTAACATAGTAATGTGTCTTTACTGAAAGAACGCATCAAGTAGCACAAATGTCCCGAATAGGGCTAGAAATAGCTGGCGTAATAGTATTTCGTCTGAATTCGGACTTGTGTAGTCGAGAAAATAAGCCATTGGACACATAGAATAAAAATATTGTAAACGATAACTAAAGCTTTGCACTTGAGTAGATGGACAGATTTAAAGATGTGAGATGTGAGACAAAAATTATTCGTGTTCAGCATTTTACAAAAACTAAATCTATAGTCCAAGCACCTACAAACCACAATCCAGACAAATTATGTTGAAAGAAAAATTGATAGAAGTCACCGTAAACGAAGTAAAAAAACGCATGAAGAATAACAGCAATACCGAGCGAGGAAGACATGCTGATACGATTGTCAAGAATCATATTGCCTTCTCTATGGGGGCAGGTTTTATTCCTCTGCCATTAGTAGATATAGTAGCGGTGAGTGCCGTTCAGTTGGATATGATTCGGCAGTTGAGTAAGGTTTATGAAATAGATTTTGCGGAAACGCAAGGTAAAGCCATTGTAAGTGCTTTGACGAGTTCCACCCTTGCCCGCGTGGGCGCGAGTAGCGTAGCAAAAATGATTCCTGTTATTGGTACCTATGTCGGCGGCATGAGCAATTCGGTGCTGGCGGGTGCATCTACTTTCGCACTTGGAGAAGTTTTCAAACGACACTTTGAAAAAGGTGGAACGATACTTGATTTTGACGTGGAACGCCTAAAGCGCGTCTATCAAGAAAAATTCGAGAAGGGCAAAACCGTAGCAAAACAAGTAAAAGAAGAGCAAGAGCAAGAAAAACCCACTTCAAATGGCGGCGGATTCAAAATGGCAGATGCAAACGTAGCAGAAACCACAGCACCCAAAACCACTACTACTACAGCGAATACCGACATCGTGCAGCGTTTGAAAGAAATCGCGGACTTAAAAGCAGCAGGTATCTTGACGGAAGAAGAGTTTGAATTGATGAAGAAAAAGGTGATAGATTCCTTCTAAAAACAAAAGGCAGCTATTCTTAAAGCAAGAATAGCTGCTAATTTAATCTCTTATGAAAAGCAAAAAAGTTTCGGTTTTTGATGGAAAATTGGTTCTTAGAAAAATCCCGTGACGAAGCCGAAGAAAAAGAAAGCACAACACTACTTTTCGGGCGTT
>JAHDCQ010000071.1:0-8590 GCA_020629845.1 Saprospiraceae bacterium
AATTTATCGGCTTATGGGAAAAAAGCCGATAAAAAGTGCAATTTGTTATACACACGTCTAGGGGCGGTTTAATAAAAGCTAGTTTTTCCTTATTTTCGTATCATAATTTCTTACATGAAGCAGTCCAATCCACCATATTTGCTATGGTTAGCCATTGCTGTTACTTGCATTTTTGCAGGTAGAGCTTATGACTATTTGTTTTGGGGAAGTCCTATTCGGGTGTTGTTTTGGGATCAAACACTTTTTTCGCCTGTAGTAGAATTTTTTGGCACGACTTGGGAGGAATACGCTGCCAATTTGAATGTAGATAGATATCTAGAACGAGCAACTTATTTCGGAGGCTTCTTTTTCATTCTATGTGCTATTACGAGTAGTCTTCTGCTTTCAATTCGGCGACGCTATTTGACCTCCTTTATATATGTAGGAAGTGGCATCTTATTTTGTCATGCACTGCTTGAAATGAAAGACCATTTTTATCATTACGGTCAGTTGTTTGAGCATAGTATTCAAGTAGGTGCACCTGTCTTATTTGCTTGGGCAGTATTTAATCCACATCGTCCGAATCGTATTTTATTTATAGCGAAGATACTGATAGCCCTTACCTTTGCAGCACATGGTTTATACGCTATTGGTTTCTATCCTGTACCAGGGCATTTTCTTGATATGACCATTAATATCCTTGCTTGCAATGAAGATCAAGCGCGCTTGTTTTTGCAAATAGCAGGTGTGTTGGATATGGTGGTCGCAGTTGGCTTATTCATTCCTAAAATAGACTACTACGTACTTATATATGCGGTCTTATGGGGCTTGGCAACCGCCTTGGCTAGAATAGTGAGTGGCTTTGATGCTAGTTTTTTGATGCCAAGCTTGCATAGCTATGTCTATAAAACAGTTCTCCGACTCGCACATGGTTTAGTGCCTCTAGCAGCCTTATTATTACTCCATTCCATTACACGACATAAACAAACGAACAACTAAAATAGTAACTATGCGTCTTCGATTTACAAGTTTAATTGCCTTATTTATTAGCATAACAAGTCTAGGCTTAGCTAATACAGATAAGTATAGAATTATTCTATTGGATGACCCTTCTAGTACAATAACTATTGCTTGGAATCAAATTTCAGGCACGAGTCCAACGGTTTATTATGGAACGGTAGATCATGGGACAAATGTAGCGAGTTATCCTAGTAGTAAGACTGTAGATGTTACGACTACTTATCGAGGTATGAGCAATCAGTTTGCCAAGCTAAGTGGATTATTACCCAATACGAATTACTATTTTGTGATTCAAGACTCTAATTCTACCTCTGCTCGCTTTTGGTTTCGCACAGCTCCTAATGATAATACTTGCCTGTCTTTTATTGCAGGAGGTGATTCTCGTAATAATCGCACCCCACGTCAGAATGCGAACCTCTTAGTATCAAAGCTGAAGCCACATGGCGTATTTTTTGGCGGTGATATGATTAATTTTGATTCAGATGGGGAATGGCAAGATTGGTTTGATGATTGGCAATTGACTACCGCCTCGGATGGCAGAATGTTTCCTATAGTGCCAGCACGTGGCAATCATGAAGCGGCAGGTACTATCCAGCAGTTATTCAATACGCCTACCGATTCTTATTATGCCATCACTTGGGGAAATAATTTGATTCGTACCTATACGCTCAATTCAGAGATTTCTGTAAGTGGCAATCAATTAACTTGGCTCACCAATGATCTTGCAAGTAATCCGGGAGCTACTTGGAAAATGGCGCAGTATCACAAGCCGATGCGTCCACATGTAAGTGGCAAATCAGAAGGCAATGATGAGTATAATGCGTGGGCAAACCTCTTTTTCAATAATAATGTGCGTTTAGTAGTTGATTGCGATTCGCATACTGCTAAAACCACTTGGCCGCTAGAACCTTCCACCGCAGCAGGCAATGACGAAGGATTCATTCGGAACGACGATTTCGGAACGGTTTATGCTGGAGAAGGCTGTTGGGGTGCACCCCTCCGAGCAGCGGATGATGCTAAATCATGGACGCGTAATAGCGGTTCATTCAATCAATTCAATTTGATTTATGTCACGCCTACGAAGATAGAATTACGGGTGGTGCTTACGGACAATGCCTCCTCTGTAGGAGAATTGTCTAATAGTGTAGATCCATGTGGTGCATTTCCTGCGAACTTAGATATTTGGAATCCGTCCAATGGGAATTTAGTGGAAATTCTCCCTGTCCCTGTGTGTCCAGTGGCGGGCATTGCCTGCGATGATAGCGATGTCACCACCTTTAACGACCTTTCCGACGGAACTTGCGGATGTGCGGGTATACCTATATGTGGTAATCAGATAGTAGATATTGCTATTAGTTCAGGAGATGACGATGCTGAAGAATTTGTTAGTAATGGCTCAATGTATTTAAATAGTAGTGATTTAGAGCTAGTGGAAGAAGGTGTTGGAGATTTTCAGACGGTTGGTTTGCGCTTTACTAACTTGCCTGTACCACAGGGCGCGCTCATTACCAATGCCTACATACAATTCACCGTAGATGAAGCTGATACACGCGCTACTAGCTTATCAATTCGTGGAGAAGATGTAAATAATTCATCCGTTTTTACAATGGCAACGAATAATCTTTCCAGCCGAACGACTACTACTGCAAGCGTGGCTTGGAATAATATCCCTGCTTGGAGTACAATAGGCGCGGCAGGTACGGATCAGCGAACGCCCGATTTATCAGCCATTGTGCAGGAAGTTGTGAATCGAGGAGGGTGGTTAGCAGGTAATTCCATGAGTTTTATCATTACTGGTAGTGGCGAGCGTACTGCTGAATCTTCCAATGGTACGGCATCTCCTGTTTTGCATTTAGAATATAACTTAGGTGTTTGCCTTTCGCCAAAAGTGTTTTTACAAGGTGCATTTAATGGAGCAGATATGGATGATAATTTAAATACACTTGGGGTACTTCCTATAAGTGAACCTTATACAGCTATGGGGTTTGCGCCTCAAAATACAGGTGTAAGCATGAGTAGTAGTGTCGCAGGACTAAGTAATGCTAATAAAATAGTAGATTGGATATTGATAGAACTCCGTGATACACCCACGAACGTAGTCGCCACAGCCGCCGCCTTGCTACAAAAAGACGGTGATGTGGTAGGTGTAGATGGTACTTCACTAGTAAATTTTGTAGGAGTTGCACCAGGAAATTATTATGTAGTAGTTCGGCATCGAAACCACTTAGGTGTGATGACGAATGCACCTGTTCTGATTAATTGATAAGGATATTACAAGTCTTTTGAAGCAGTCAAGCTTCAAAAGACTTGTATTTTTAGGCAAAAAAATCCTTCAACCACTTTCCCAGCCCAAAGAAGATGGCTAACCACACCAAACCTTTTATAAAAAAGAATAAAAAGGCCAGAATCCCCATTTGCTTGAAACGATCTTTAAGACTTGCTTTTTTTTGTTGCTGCTGCTGTTGTTCTTCCATCTAAATTGCTATTGTTGTTCTTCCTCATCAATATCCCGGATAATAGGAGTAGATTCTGTATTTTCTAATGCTCCCGCAGTAGACTGCAATTTATCCAAAAAATCCATACTATGATCCCAAAAGTCTTCAAAAATAGGTTGCCCCTGCTCTGCCAATTTCCATACTAAAGCAGGGTATTCCTGCAAGTACTCATAGGTTATAGATTCGCTCTTAAGCTGTGGTGTCACAGTATGCGCTCTATCTCCAAATTGTACCAACATACTATATACCAAAATCATAACAGCAGCCAGTACGCTTCCTCCTATTAGTTTATTAACAATGTTAATTTGCGCTGACTCTAGGATACCTTCTAAGGTTCTTGATAACAGACGCAATAGCAACATTGTCACAATGAAAGAAAGAATAAAACCTGCAATGAACCAAAGGGCATTTTCATTTCCAAATACACTTTCTAGAAATTTTGTCATAGGCGGTGCAAACTTAAACGCAGCTACCAAGCCTAAGGTATACGAAAGTACGGTGAATACCGTTTTGATAATCCCCCGCGAAAATCCTGCATAAAATCCAAGTCCCGCGAAAATCAAAAACATAATATCTAATACCATGCCATATTTTTTATCCAGTAGATGCGTCTAATATAGAAGATTCTTAGATAATCTGATTTCTAAATTAGACAATTCATAGTGTTTAGTAGATAAAATGACGTGTTAAAAAACACATCTTTCCATACTATTCCACTTTCTTTTAGACGTATAAGTATTCATACAAAGTTACAAGAAGGAATAGAACTATAATTTTCAAATTTCCCTTAACTTCTATATATTGCGAATAAATTTCATCTATTTTATAATCTATGCGATACACCCTTCTTATAGTATGTTATAGTTTTTTGGTGGCTCATGTACCACATGAGTCTACTGTAGCTACTGTGATGCCGCGTGTTTTTTTGATAGGTGATTATGAAGAAGAGTATGATTTGCTTCAAGAGGAATATGAAATTTCTCTACTCGAAATCTGTGATAATGATATGCAATTAGCTTATGGTAAGCTAATTTCTATGTTTGAAGAAATGGAAGCTTATGCCGAACAAATTGGCTATGATGTGAATGGCGTTCGGATATGGCTACATCTATTTTGGGGAGAGGATGGTACGATAGAATACCTTGCCTTTCACCCGCGTCCAAACTCCAGAAAGGTAGAAAATGAAGAACTAGAAACTTTCCTATTGGGCTTTGTGCATCAGTACCGTTTTCCACTAATTAGTACAGAGAAATACACCTTATATTCTTCTGCTTCTTTCCCTACCTTCTCGAAGCGATTACAGCGAAATTAAGTACACTGTAAATTAAGTTTTTTTAAATTTTTGCTGGTGCGGATTTTTAATCCGTCACCGACTTTATACGAATATCTGATTCGTATACTTTTCTACAAATCAGATATTTGTAGATAGAACGTATCGGACAGTATGTCCTCACGAGCAATAATTGAAAATTATAAAAAACTTATTTACACTCGAGTACTTAACGATGCCGCTTGCGCTTATTATTCTTATAATCCATAAAAATAAACTCACCCAATCCTTTCAAGCTACTATAAAAAGCTTTACCATTATTGGCTTGTGTGAATTGCTGCACGAATTGCACCAAATACGGGTCGCGCGCAATCATAAAGGTAGTGATAGGAACATCCAACTTGCGGCATTTGGTCGCTAGGTTTAGCGTACGATTAAGGATCATTCTATCAATACCGAAGCTGTTTTTATAGTATTTTTTTCCTTTCTTAATACAAGTAGGTTTTCCATCGGTTATCATAAATATTTGCTTGTTCGGATTTCGGCGACGGCGTAAAATATCCATTGCCAGCTCCAAACCTGCTACCGTATTCGTGTGGTATGGCCCAACTTGCAAATAAGGCAGGTCTTTAATCTGAATTTGCCAAGCATCATTTCCAAACACAATAATATCAAGCGTATCCTTCGGGTAGCGCGTCGTGATGAGTTCAGAAAGTGCCATTGCCACCTTTTTGGCAGGTGTAATGCGATCTTCACCATACAGAATCATGGAGTGTGAAATATCAATCATAAGCACCGTACTCATCTGACTCTGATAGAAGGTTTCATGTACTTCTAAGTCTTGGTGTGTCAATTGAAATTCGTCAATGCCGTTGTTGATTTGAGCATTTTTGATGGTTTCTGAAATGGCTAGTTTATCCAAACTATCTCCGAATTCGTAAGGGCGTAATTCAGGCGCTCGTTCGTCGCCACGCCCACCATAGGTAGTGCTATGATTGCCGCGCTTCGATTTTTTGAGTTGTCCAAAAATATCTTCTAGTGCTTTTTGGCGCATGGCTATTTCCATCTTAGCGGAAGGCGTAAAGCCTGGATTTTGCCCATCTTGTGGCTGAATGTAGCCTTTATCAATCAAATCCTGAATAAAGTCGCCCATACCATAATCATCACTCGTGATTTGGTACTCCTTATCCAACTGCGTCAGCCAAGACAGCGCTTCCGTCACATCCCCCGAAGTATGGATCAATAGCTCTTGAAACAATTCTAATAATTGGTCAAATATCGAGCCTTCTCCTTTAGGTGTATATTCTGAAAATTGCCAAGCTATCATTAAAATAGGTATTATATATAAGGGTTTTCTTATAAAAAATCAAGTAATCAAAAAACAGCACATTATCATCAAATTGTTTATTTGTTTATGTGGTGATTTGTTTATAAAATACACATATAACCGAATCAACAAATAATCAAATAAACAAAAATGGCGAAAAAGGTACTACATTTAGGCTGCATTTAAGTTTTATAAGAAAACCCTTATTTGGTATATAAGATTAGCATAGTTATATTTTCCTACCTAATACTTAATACTTTTATAAAGCACAACAAGCCACCAATTGGTCATAATCGGGTCTGTCGGAAACTACTTTATGCACGAAGCTATCTTTTATTTGCCCCTTTTGTATCACAAAAACACCAGGCATTTGAAAACCATCGCCTAGTTGCGGGCCAGCCGCATGTTTGTTGATGACCCCTGCCTGAAAACCCCGTATCCATGACTGTAGACCGAAAATTTGCGTAAAATTGCCTTTCGTTAACCCAAAAGTCGCATAGTACGTACAATTTGGATCACTCACATGCTCAATGCCGTCTAGTTCGTAGCGTTGAAAGTAGCGTTCGGCTACTTTGTTTTCAGACATGTGGACGAACACAATCTTAGTTCCTTGTGCTTCGATTTCGCTACGGCGTTTTGCAATGTCTGCTAAGGCCTCACGACAAAAAGTACAGCCAAAATGTCGCAAAAATACCAACAATACAGGCTGTTGCTGCGAAAGTTCCGCTACCGACGCGCCCTCCTGTGTACGCATTTCCTTAAAAGCATCTTGTTGTAACATATTAGGTACAATATCCATCTAGTTTGTACTATTTTAACCTAAACAATGTAACAAGAAATTTGGTATAAAGTTGGCTAAGGAATGGGTAAAAAACAGAAAACCTCTTGTGCTTTACGAAACACAAGAGGTCTTTTAAAACGACTGTTGTACATCCTTAGCCGCTCTGTTTACGCTTATTGATTTCATCCCGAATTTGGGCAGCGCGTTCATAATCTTCATTGGCTAGTACATCATCCAGCATAGTACCTAACTCGTCTATCGAGTAAGAGGAAAGCCCTTTTGGACGATTGCGTTCGCGGCGGCGTGGAGTGTCTTCTTCCTCTTCAGTGTCTTCCAGTACTACGCCTGCACGGTCGAGGATAAATTCGTAGGTATAAATCGGACAATTGAAACGAACGGCCATCGCTAAAGCGTCGGAAGTACGAGAATCAATTTCGACCGTCTCACCATTACGCATACATATCAATTTGGCATAAAAAATACCATCCAAAAGATTATTGATGACGACTTCTTGCAAGTCTACATCAAAGATGGAAAGTGCATTTTGGAACAAATCGTGTGTAAGCGGACGATTAGGAGTCATGCGCTCCATAGCTACGGCAATAGCTTGTGCTTCATACCCACCAATGACGATAGGTAAGCGACGAACTCCTTGGCGTTCTCCGAGTACTACTGCGTAGTTGTGTGTTTGTGCCACACTATGCGATAGCGCGACTATATCTAATTGAATTTTTCTCATGTAATCGTATGAGTGTGATGGCAAATTTGGGCTAAAAAAAGGCCAAATTTGCCATCCTAAAGTACATATTTGAGTTCGTTTATTTAGCTTTTCGCAAAAGGTTTGCAAATGTACGGAAATAAGTAGGCTTAATGAAACTTGTTTTGTAGCAAAATTGCTCATTCCCTTATTCAAAATTCAAAATTTCAGCATTCAAAATTGTCTAAGCCTCCAATACCTTACTTTCGTTCCAAAGTGCGTCCATTTCAGCCAGCGTCATGTCCATTAAACTCTTGGGCGCATTTGCTTCTATATATTCAAAGCGACGTTTGAATTTTTGATTTATCTTTTCGAGTGCTGTTTCAGGGTCAATGTCATTGAAACGGGCATAATTGACTAAAGAAAATAACACATCCCCAAATTCTTCTTCTTGCTTTGCTTTCGACATGTTCAGCGTAACGGTCTCTTTGAATTCTGCCATTTCTTCCTCCACCTTTTCCCACACTTGCTCGCTATTTTCCCACTCGAAACCAACTTGCTTCGTCTTTTCCTGCATCCGATAGGCTTTCACCATAGCAGGCAATGAATTAGGAACGCCCCCAAGCACCGATTTCTTACCTTCTTTCATTTTCAGTTGTTCCCAATTGCGCTTTACATCCTCCTCGTCTTTCACCTCTACATCACCATAAATATGCGGATGACGATTCACCAATTTATCACACACACTATTCAAGGCATCAGCAATGTCAAAGCCTTGCTTTTCATCTGCTATTTTTGCGTAAAAGACCATGTGTAGCATCAAGTCGCCAATTTCTTCCTTTATGCCTTGT
Organism: Saprospiraceae bacterium; assembly: GCA_020629845.1. Taxonomy (GTDB): domain Bacteria; phylum Bacteroidota; class Bacteroidia; order Chitinophagales; family Saprospiraceae; genus JAAUTG01. The sequence continues at coordinate 8,421 of JAHDCQ010000071.1, forward strand.
ATATCTTCTTTCAAAAGCTCATCGGCAAGTTCGTAGGTCTCTTCTATGGTCAAGTTACGCAAACTCTGGAACGTTTGTTTCCTATCCCAGGGGCATTGTTCGCGGAGTTCGTCCATTATGGTGAGCAATCGCTCGAATGCTTTGAGTTTTGCTGCTATGCTATTTGCCAT
>JAHDCQ010000071.1:8690-13799 GCA_020629845.1 Saprospiraceae bacterium
TTATGGTGAGCAATCGCTCGAATGCTTTGAGTTTTGCTGCTATGCTATTTGCCATAATTATTTCTAGGTATTACGTATTAGGTACAAAGTATTAGGGAAACATGTCCTGTTCTAAAAATTCTGGCAAAATACCTAATACTTAATACTTCGTACCTGATACCTAAGCTTATATTTGCGTTTTCGCTAAGGTAAAACCTTCTAGGCAACTGGATTGTTTTACAGTCAAATTTATTTCGATGAGTTTCTTATATACTTTATCTATCATCTTCGGCGTGTTTTTGGTTTCTTTCTTGTTGATTAATATCCGTTATATTGTCACCAAGCAAGAATTTAGAGGCACTTGTGCTACCAACAACCCGATGCTAAAATCAAAAGTAGGTGACTGCACCGTATGCGGTAAAACAGCAGATGAGGCGTGTAAAATGCCTGAGCTAGAGGCAAAGCGCGCTTTATAGTATCAAGTATTAGGTACAAGGTATTAAGTACGTTTCTCCTATGCCTGATACCTTGTATGTAATACCTAATACAAAACTAGATAGGTGTACTATCATTACTTATATCTGTAATTTCAGGACTTGGTGGTATACTGTCTTTGGGCGGCATCTCTTGAGGCAATAGTAGCCAAAGCCGACCGTAAGCATTAAAATTCTTTGCCTTTCGCTGTGCTTTTTTGCCAATCCCAAAATAAAAATCAATATGTCCAGGGCCACGAATAGCACCGCCTACATCTTGCGCGAGTAGGATTTTATAGTCATGTCCTATCACTTTATTCCGTTTATCCACTTTAGGCACGGCTGCTAAAAAGCAACTTCCCAACGGAATATAGCGCGTATCCACCGCAATCGAATACTCTGCGGATAGTGGCACTTGTCCCGCTCCTTTCGGTGCAGATTTGCTCGTCCGAAAGAAGGTATAGGACGGATTGACATTCAGCACGCTATCCATCATTTCGGGGCGGTTTTTTAGGTAGCGTTTTACGCCGTCCATAGAGACATTGCTTATGTTTAATTCTTCGCTATTGTTGGCTAAATAACTCTCAATACTGCGATACGGATGCCCATTCGAACCGCTATAAGCCAGCAGTTGGCGTTCACCATTCGGGTATTCCACATAGCCAGAGCCTTGTAGCTGCATATAGTAAATATCCACTTTGCTTTTGGCGTAGGCGAGTACTACTTTCACACTATCCAATGCACCTTCTTCAATCGCTTGGCGGTCGGGGAGTGGGCCTTCCCAATCTTTAGGTTTGGCATGGATAGGGTAGGGATAGCGTTTCGTTTTTCGCTTATTCACAGGGATTATAGGTGTGAAATAGCCTGTAAACTTCACATTGCCACGCCCATCTTTGCCCTTGATTTGGTGTGCTTGCAAATCGTGATTAATATCAATAGGGACGAGATGCTGCCATTTTTCTAGTATATCAACGGTGGTTTGTAATTGCTCCAAGTCTACGCGCAAATCACCGATGCGCTGATTGTACTTCGGTTTGCGATATTTGAGCAGTTTGCGCTGTCGTTCCAAGCCTACGAGTAAGGCGTGATCAATAACAGGAAAGCCAAAGGTATCTAATTCAAAAGGTGTGTAGATACGCTGGAGTTTAGCCGCCGTTTTGAGCTTGCCCTTCTTACTAATTTGGTACATAGAGTCCCTAAGACCAATTGAGAGCGAATCATTTGGAAGGGCAGTGGCTGAGTGATCGAGTGTGTTGGGCTGCTGACAAGCTAGGCTCATCAAAAGCATCATTCCCACTATACCTAGTCGGTAAAGTGTCATATAAAAAATTTGGTACAAGTACGAAGGTAATAGGCAAGCGGCAATGTGCCAAATGTCAGCTTCTTTTTTTATTCACTATGTTTTTAGGTGCAGAATGATTCATCTGCTAATTTCCCAATTGTCCTTTTGATTATCAGGCATTTTAATTTAGAAGCTGATAGGAAATCAGCTTCTAAATCATAGCTTTTAAAACTTCCTTAAATCGAATTAACAAGCCTTTCACAATAGAATGGCACAACTAGAACGTTACAATATGCGACTTTCAGAGCAGAAAATTAATGGCTTCGCCAAATTGAAAATGGATAATTAAAAATTGAAAATTCTCCATTTTCAATTTTCAATTTGATTTTTATCCTTAGACAAGAAAAAAATAGGATTTGTAAAAGTCTGACCTAGGAGAAATTGCAAAGCGGCATCTTACGGCTTACCAATCGCTCCTGCGTCACGCTTAGTAATCCACACTAATTTTGAACTATACTGGATTTCTTATGGTTCATAAGAGACGAAAAATTACAACTTTTTACAAACACACGCGTCCAGTTTTTTTATCAATGAGTGTATGAAAGAATAGAGAATGAGTGAATAAGTATAGATTTAATTCGCTCATTCACAATTCACTCATTGATAAAAAAACTGGACACCATGAACAAGATAGAAAGTCACCATGAAGAGTAAAACCGACTTATTTCGACTTATCAGAGCTATGTCACGCTCTGAAAAGCGTTACTTTGCGATAGATGCTCAGAAAGCGGGCAAGAAAAACGCGAAGTACTTGGCGCTTTTCAAGCTGATAAATGCCATGGAGGAATATGATGAAAGTAAGCTCAAAGCCAAGTTCCCAAAGCACCTTTCCGTAGATAAAGCTTACCTCTACGACGCAATACTGCGTTCGATGCGCGATTATCATAGCAAAAAATCGCGGGCAGCACAGATTAAGGAAAAGATTTTAGATGCCAAATACCTCTATGAGCGCGAACTCTACGATTTGTGCGAAGAGAGCCTCGGTGAAGCGAAATCTTTAGCGGAAGATTTAGGAGATAATCTTGCCTTACTGGAAATTAATAAGCAAGAACGCCGCTTGGTGCGTAGTGCAAAGAAAAAAGAATTGCCAATACATGTACCTGTACTCGTAGATGCGAAGGAGCAGAATATCCAAGCTTTGCAGGAGGAAATGGTCTATTTGGATTTGTATGATGAGATAGCGAAGCGGTTTATTGAGCGCCGTAAGCCTGATGAGGCGTTTAATGAGGAATTGGAAGATTTATTGAAGAAAGACGAAACAAGCTTAGTTTCAATTTTAGCAACGCGTCGCTTTTATCAGTGTAAAGGTTTACAACATCAAATCTTGGGTGATTTTGATACTGTTTTTGATTATTATAATAAAGTAATCAATTGGTGGGACAATAATCCTAAATATAAGGAAGAAGAGTTTTATAACTATGTTATTGATGCTTCTAATTTTTTAGCTATATGTTTTAAAAAAGATAAGTATGAACGGATTAAAGAATTAATTTTTCGTCTCGAAACAGAAAAACCAAATAATCCTCATCATCAAAAGGTGCTTTTTCAACGATTATATCAGTTCAAATTAGTCAGTCGAATTAATTTAGGAATTGTAGACGATTTAGATAAATTAGCTAAAGAAATCAAAGAGGGACTCCAGTCTTTTACATTGCATCCACACACTCAGAAAATATTAACTTCGAATATTGCAATTTTATTCTTTATAGCAGAAAGATTTGATTGTTGTATTGAATGGTGTGATTACTTAATCAATGATAGAAAAAATACAGCTAGATTGGATATAAATAGAGCAATTTATTTTTTAAAATTAATCGCAAGTTATGAAGCTGATGAATTTGATGTATTAGAGAGTACTGTTCGTACCACTTATCGCTCTTTGTCAAAAATGGAACGTGAAGATGATATACATTACAATAGTTTATTGAAAGGAATTAAAAAATTATTTAATGCACCTTTGAATGAGTTTAAAAATGTACTGAGTGGTATAGAGGAAGGAGTTACTGAACTTAGAGGAAACTCTAAACAAAGAGTACCTTTAGGAATAGACGAACTTATTATGTGGTGGATACAAAGTAAAAAACAGCATCAAAGTATAGTAAGCATTGTTCAAAGAAAGACTTACTAAGCAGTTTTAGAACTAGGAGTAATTATTTCTAGTTCTAGAACATCTCCGACTCTTCTCATCTTTACAATGTTTTTTTTCAAATCTATCGTGTAAGACTCTGTTTTAGGTTCTTCACCTCTGGAGATATAAAAATCTATATCAACCTCTCCTACATTGTGTAATAGTTCTAGTTCTGGATTATACATCATTGTCCATTGGTTACCTTTGAGTTTAATGACTCTGTCCTTAGGGTTAGAACCCTTTCCACCTGAAGAATCTTTAGTATCAACTACCGCCGTAGCCACAGTCACCTGTCCTAAAAACGTCCCTATCAATACACCATTACCATTCGTCAAATCAAACGGTATCGCACGCTCATCATCAATAAGATAAAGCGTTTTCATATCTGAAGAGAGCGTAATAGTATTGACCATGACTGTACTGAATTGAAAATGGATAATTGAAAATTGATAATGAATGAACATTACCAACTTTCTAACTAGCAAGTCCTAGACCTACTATTTTTATCCGTTTGTGTATAAGGTTTTAGTTGCTTTCGCGCTTCAAATATAAAAAAATGAAATAGAAAGCGCGTAAAGTGTTGCTACTTTTTCAAAGCTATTCCCAATTTCTTAGCTTCGCTGTCGTTTTTTATTCGTCACACTTTACTTTACAGCAATCGCAAACTATGAAATACTACGCTTTTTTCTTGCTTTTATTTACGTTACAAAGCTGCATCCCAGGCTTGTACAAATTCAATGAAACCAGCATTGACCCCAATATTAGCACCTTTTATGTCAATCGCTTTGAATTACGCGCGCCCAATGCACCGCCCAATTTAGCAAATACCGTACAGCAAGCTCTGAATCAAAAAATTCGACAAGAATCGCGCTTAGATGAAAACCAAGTGAACCCAGATATTGAGTTTAGTGCCGTCATCAATACCTATCGGGTGAGTTCGGAAGCACCGCAGGCTGGCGAACTGACGGCTTTCAATCGCTTGACAATTGCCTTGCAAGTGGAGTATACGGATAACCTGAGCCAAGATGAAAAAAAGAACTGGAAACAGAATTTTTCACGCTTTGCCGATTTTGATGCCACGCAAAACCTTCTGGATGTACAAGATGAACTCATAGAAGTCATCAATGAGCAACTGATGGAGGATATTTTTAATAAAGCCTTTACGGATTGGTAATTGGAGTGATGAA
>JAHDCQ010000071.1:13899-19166 GCA_020629845.1 Saprospiraceae bacterium
CAGCCTAGTGCGCGGAGTTCTTGCACGGCATCTTTAGCGATGTGTTGGCAATAGTTTTGTATCGCTGTAACCTGCCATTCTAGCAATTGTTTGAAGCCTTCAATCATCATAGGAATAAGTACAAAATTGGCACTTTCACCTACCGAATAGCGATTCGCAGCAGAGCGATACTGCGGCTGATAATTGACCAAGTTTCGGAAATCCTCGCTGTCTTTGCGGTTGAGCCAACTTTCTTCTATGGGGCTGCCATTATCGAAGCGTTCACCGTAATAAGCCACGCCCATAGAGTAGGGACCAAGCAGCCATTTATAGCTGGCACAAATGAGCGCATCTAGTGGAATATCATCGAGTTCTAAAGGCAATGCGCCTACCGACTGTGTGCCATCTACTACCAGCAATGCACCTACTTCGTGCGTACGTTTGCGAATAGCTTTTAAATCGAAGAGTGTCCCGTCTGCCCAATGAGTGTGCGAAAGGCTGACTACTGCTGTATCTTCATTGATGGATTCCAAAATGCGTTCATTCCAAGCGGCTGCTCTATTTGTACTATCGCTCGGGGAAATGAAACGAATACTTGCGCCTGTTTTGTCGGCTAGTCGTTGCCAAGCATAGTAGTTACTCGGAAATTGTTCTTCTGCTATAAGGATATGCTGCTTGCTGGAAAGCTGGATATTATTGGTCACATTGGCAATGCCATAGGAAACGGATGGAATAATGGCAATACGCTGTGCATCTTTGGCATGAATAAGTTGTGCAAAAAGTTGTTTTGCTTCTTCTACAGGCTCAAAAAAATCGGGAATAGTCAGTTCGTAGGGTCGGACTTTGAGTTGGAGCGCTTTTTGTCCTGCGGCGGTCACACGCTTGAGTTGCGGCGACATATAGGCGCAGTTGATATAAGTGGTAGTGGAGTCGAGTTCAAATTTATCGAATTGGCAAGTCAGCATATATTGTTGATGATGTTGAAATTGATGATATTGTTGAGTAAATATATCATCAATTTCAACAACTTCAACATCATCGGCTTTAAATTCTACTCTTTAAAGTAAGAACTTTCATTCGTGCCACCACCATCAACAGTCTTTAGTCGCTTGTCGAATTCTTGTGACATTTCTAGCTCATTCTTCTTAGCGAAGATTTCCTTCAAGGCGATGATAGTATTTCTATCATTCGGATTTTGTGCTTCTGCCTTCTTGAAATAAGGTAGCGCATTATCGAATTCTGCAACCATCTTTTCGCGCAATTCGTCATATTTCTTCAAAGATGCTTTGTCATATTTGTCTTCCAATGACTTCATCTCTTGCGTGATTTTTGCAGCCTTATTATAGTACATCTCACCGATGCCGTATAGTGCTTCATAGTAGCCAGGCTTCACTTCTAATGCTCTGTTGTACTGCTCTAGTGCTTTATCCGTTCGGTCAGTATCTAAGTATACGCGACCTAGCGTATAGTACAATGATACGTTTTCAGGTTCTGCTTCAATGGCTGCTATCAACTTATTTTCTAGAACATCCATCTGACCTGCCTTTAGGTAGTGGTTGATTTCTGTAAATAATAAGCCCGTATCATCTGGGAACTTTTCACGTCCTTCCGTTAGTAAAGCTGCTGCCTTTTCTGGGTCAGATTCTGCATTGATTTTGTAAAGTGCATCATATACAGAAGGCTTATCGAAACCAGCTTCTTTTAGCTTTATGAATAATGGTGTAGCTGCTTCTAGATTGTCGTCGTACATTGCTGCTAAGCCTGTGATGTATAGCTGATTATTGTAATCATCACCAACATCTAGCGGACTTGCTTCGTTATTTTCCTTTAGAAGGTCATGCACTTCCAACATTGCATTGAAATTCTTGTACGCGCCTGCATAGTCTTTTACTTCATAGCTACCAATACCTAAGTTATTCAAGTTTGATGCTGCTTCAGAGAGTCCTTTTAGTGCGTCTCTCTTTTCCCATTTTTTTACTGCTAATGAAAGTGCTTTCTTGAATGACTCGAATCCTTTGAATGCTGCTTGTGCATCTAGGATTTCATGTGACGTATCAATCAATTTCATTGCCATATGGTTGGAGACAATAGCATTATAAATTTGACCTCTTGTACTCCACGTTTTTGACATTCCTGCGTACTCATCGCTCTTTATAGCTGCTTCGATGCCTTCTACAGCTTCTTCAAGCTTTGCTCCATCAGTGCCACCACCAAGATTGTAGTTAGATAGTGCGCGCTCTGCTTGTTTTAAGGCTTTTTTAGCGTCTTGAGCATAGGTAGTACCTAGTACAAATACCAATGATAATGATAAAATCAATAGTTTCTTCATGATAAAAATTTGTGTTCTTTTTATTAGATATGAGATGGAAAGATTTAAGATGTGAGACTTTCTGGCATCTCCATATCTATCTTTTACTCGAATAAGAGCAAAATGAAACGTCCTTTCATGCTATTAGACGTTTTTTATATGTCAAATTGATATTTCTAAAATGTTAAACTAGCGATGAATTATGAGTGGTGGGTTTTCTCTACTCATATCTCATCACTATTCTTCTTCTTCGTTACTTTCGTTCAATACAGCTACATCTGCTATTTCATCTTTTTCACTAAGGCGAATGACACGCACTCCCTGCGTAGCGCGTCCCATCACGCTGATGTCGCGTACATGCATACGTATCACGATACCTGATTTATTGGTAATCATCAAGTCTTCGTCTTCGCGTACTGCTTTTATGGCTACTACTGCACCTGTCTTTTCGGTTACTTGCATGGTTTTCACGCCCTTGCCACCCCGATTGGTGAGGCGATATTCTCCTACGCGGGTACGTTTACCATTTCCTTTTTCTGAAATAACGAGCAAAGTCTTTTCCTCGCTGCCTGCTTCTACATTTACCATACCTACGGCGCGGTCTTGCTCATTTTCGAGTAGCACACCACGTACGCCTGTTGCAGTACGACCCATTGGGCGTACTTTTTCTTCGTTGAATCGAATCGCATTACCTTCGCGGGTAGCGATTAGGATTTCGCGCTGTCCATTCGTGAGTTTTGCTTCTAGCAGTTGGTCGCCTTCATTGATAGTGATAGCGTTGATGCCACCATTTCGAGGACGTGCATAAGCTTTCACCGCTGTTTTCTTTACCAAGCCTTTGCGCGTACAGAATAAGATAAAGTGATTTTCTACAAATTCTTCATCCTTAAGGTCAGGAATGTTGATATATGCTTTTACTTTATCGTCTTTTGGTATACTCAATATATTTTGTATAACACGCCCACTCGCCGTTTTGGAGGTTTCAGGAATTTCAAATACCCGTAACCAATGACAACGCCCCTGCTCCGTGAATAGCAAAAGATAGTTGTGCGTACTTGCTACAAAAATATGTTCTATAAAATCTGTATCGCGGGTATTGCTTCCTTTTGCACCACGTCCGCCACGACTTTGTGCGCGATATTCGGTTACAGGCGTTCGCTTGATATAGCCGAGGTTAGAAATGGTTACAACCACTTCTTCATTCTTTATCAAGTCTTCTATACTGATTTCACCGTCTGCATAGGTGATTTCGGTGCGGCGAACATCTCCATAGCGTTCTTGGATGTCGAGTAATTCTTCTTTGATGATTGCCTTTTGGCGTTCCACGTTGCCTAAAATATCGCGGAGATCACCGATTAGTTTTTGCAATTCATCATATTCGGCACGTACTTTATCTACTTCAAGTGCTGTTAATTTTTGCAAACGCATCTCTAAAATTGCCTTTGCTTGTGCATCCGAAAGCACATTGCCTTCTTCTACAGTATAATCCTCTATGCCTTCTACGCTTGCATTTTCGACGAGTTTGCCAAATTGCTCCCAGAATTTCTTTTTATCATCAATGAAGGTGCCTTTTTTTAGACCTTCCCGCGCTTCATCAACGGTTTTTGACGCGCGAATTAAGGCAATTACTTCGTCAATATAATCCAGCGCAATGAGTAAACCAATAAGGATGTGTGCGCGTTGGAGGGCTTTGCGAAGGTCGTATTGTGTGCGGCGAACAATGACTTCCTGACGGAAATCAATGAACTCCTCAATCATGTCTTTTAGGTTCAGCAGCATTGGTCGCCCTTTCACCAGGGCTACATTATTGACACCATAGGAGGTTTGAAGTGCGGTATATTTATACAGTTTACTTAGCACCACATTAGCCATTGCATCGCGCTTAACTTCCACTACGATACGCAGTCCTTTTCTATCCGATTCATCGCGGATGGCACTAATGCCTTCTAGTTTTTTCTCATTTACTAGTTCCCCAATTTTTGCTACTAAGTTTGCCTTATTGACTTGATACGGAATTTCGGTAACGATAATGGTTTCTTTATTACCATTGGTATCAATGCGCGCCTTTCCACGCACTACCACGCGTCCGCGTCCCGTCTCAAAACCATCTTTTACGCCTTGATAGCCGTAAATAATGCCGCCCGTTGGGAAATCAGGAGCTTTGATGTATTCCATCAAGCCCTCAATATTTATTTCAGGATTATCAATAGTTGCTACTATGCCATCTACTACTTCGCTGAGGTTGTGTGGCAACATATTAGTAGCCATACCTACTGCGATACCTGCTGCACCATTGATAAGTAAGTTAGGCAACTTGGTAGGTAGTACGGTAGGCTCTTCGAGTGTATCATCAAAATTGAGGGCAAAATTGACGGTATCTTTATTAATATCGGATAGTATTTCATCTGATATTTTCCGCAATCGTGCCTCTGTATAACGCATGGCTGCTGGCGAATCGCCATCCATAGAGCCAAAGTTGCCTTGTCCATCCACCAAAGGGTAGCGTAGCGACCAATCTTGTGCCATCCGCACCATCGAATCATAGACGGACGTATCGCCATGTGGGTGATATTTACCTAACACTTCCCCCACAATACGCGCAGATTTTTTATGCGCCTTGCTTGATGTTAAGCCCAAGCCTGACATCCCAAATAGCACCCGCCGATGCACTGGTTTTAGCCCATCGCGGACATCTGGTAAAGCACGTGCTACAATCACCGACATTGAATAATCAATGTAGGCGGATTTCATTTCTTCGTCTATATTTATAGGAATAATTCGCTGGTTAGAAGCCATGTATTAAGTTGATGTAAGTATTTCTTTAGTTGTGTGATAAACCCAAAAAGTACCTCTGTTTTTAGCCACGCAAATATAGTAAAAAATAAGCAATTTATGAACTTAATTTTAAGTCTAGTTTGCCAAATAAAACGCTCTTTTTATCCTGATTTTATTCTGTTGAAACGTAACTATTTAGAAGAGA
>JAHDCQ010000487.1 GCA_020629845.1 Saprospiraceae bacterium
CTCACTACGGCTTATGATGAATACGCGCTGGATAGCTACGCATTTGATGTGATTGACTACTTGCTAAAACCTATTTCGCTCGACCGCTTTATGATAGCTGCTAATAAAGCGAAACAACGTATAGAAACACCCGCAACTCAGCCTCCAGAAATAGCTACTATAAAACCCACAGCCGCTACACCTGACTTTATTTTTGTAAAAAGTGAATACAAAACCCTCAAAATCAACCTTTCAGATATTTACTACTTGGAAGGTTTGGGGGATTACGTGTGCATTCATCTCAAAGACAAAAAAATACTCACCCTAGAAAAGATGAAGCAGTTGGAAGCGACCTTACCCAATCCACAATTTGTACGGGTGCATAAATCCTACTTGGTAGCCGTGCAAAAAATAGATTTTATTGAGCGGAATCGCATCGTGATTTTGGAACAACGCCTGCCTATTGGGGCTACTTATAAGGAAGCGTTTTGGGAAGTTATTGGGAAATAGTAGCAAAAGATATTGTTTTATACACAGCGTTTTATAGTTTCAATCCGTTCTAAATAAATTAAGTATTAGCAATATCCTTTCTATAAAATCACACATCATGAAAAAACTACTACACCTTAACCTATTTATCATTGCAAACCTATTCTTATTTATTCCAAATAGCTTCTCACGGCATATTATTAGTGGCATGATGAACTATGAATGCTTAGGGAACAATGACTATCAAATCACTATGATACTTTACAGGGATTGTAATTGTACGGATTGTGCATATTATGATGACCCTGCATATTTTAATATTTACAGGAATAACAATCTTCACGATCAAGTACAAATACAAGTAGAGTCCATTGAGCAGATAGCATCATCTTCGATTGAGACTTGCACAGATGAATTTGGCGCATACTGCGTGGATAGAGGTATTTATTCTTTTATGGTCAATTTGCCTACTACTAATTCTACTTATTCTATTGTTTATCAACGATGTTGTTGGGCAGGCTCTGTAGCGAATATGTTGAACCCTGAAGAGGTAGGGATTTCTATTATGACTGAGATAACTCCTAAAGCACAAGAAGTTTGTAATAGCCAATACCTCTATGAAGATGCACTTGCTTTTGTCGCATGTCCCGCCACAGAAGTAAGCCTAAATATTCCCAGCTTTGATACAGAGGGAGATAGTCTAGCCGTAGAAATGTGTCTACCTTTTCAAGGAGCAGGTCCAAATGGTTATAGTATTCCTGGAGATCCTAATAACTGTGAGGGGATACTTCCATTAGTAAGCTGCCCACCGCCCTACGATGAAGTAGTCTTGCAAGAAGGTTTTAGTGCAGCAAATCCATTCCCTACGGAAGATGGCATTCATCTTGACCCTAGTACAAATACGATTAGCTTTATCCCTACTACGATAGGGCGGTATATTTTTTCGCTTTGTTTCACGGAGTTTAGAAATGGAGAGATTTTATCGCAATATCGGAGCATTGTACATTCCCAAATTCAACCTAAAACGATGGTAAGTACCGATGAAATACAAGCAAACTCAGAGGTACAAATTGTTGCTGCACAAGAGCGCGTTTATATTTCTTCTACGACTCCTTTTGGAAATGCAACTGCAAGACTACTAGATATGCACGGACGCGTACTAACGCAAACGACTATTCAAAATGCACCTCAACGTATGATTTCTACAGCGCAATTTTCCTCAGGGGTTTATATTGTATTAGTGCAAACTGAGACAGGAGAAACCACGGTAAAAAAAGTTTATGTGGAGTAGTTGCTTAGGAACGATAAATTAACAAATGTACATTCTTGACTGTCTCTTTTGCTCCCATTTTTCACTTTGAAACTGGTCAAATATCCAGATATACTTCCACTTTCAAAGCAAAAACTGGAATCAAAATAGCTCTACCCAAGAATGTACATTTGTTAATGTATCGTTCCTTACACAATCCTTATAGCATGAAACGCATACAACTCTTCGAATTTGAGGATTTTCATTGGCTGCCTACTATTATTCGGGTAGGTATTACTAACCTTATCGCAGTACTGCACCGCATGATGGGTACAGCAGAAGTGGTAGCAAATTTGGTCACGGAGCTAAAGCAAAAGCAACAATTCGATAAGATTGTAGACTTAGGCTCAGGTTCTGGTGGGCCAATGCCTGCTGTTATTCAGCGACTCAATGAAAAAAGTGGCGTGAAGCCTATGCAATTGCTGCTAACCGACTTGCATCCCAACCCTACTCTAGTCCAGGCGGTCAATAACAAACAAGTGGAATATGTTCGGTATCACCCAACGGCTGTGGATGCGACGCATATCAGAAATGCTCCCGAAGGACTAAAAACCATGATTGCCAGTTTTCATCATCTACCTCCTACGACGGCTAAGCAGGTGCTGCAATCCGCACAAGCCAACAAAGAGGCAATTCTAATTTATGAACTTGCCAAAAACAATATTCCCTTTATCATTTGGTGTTTATTGTTACCTGTTTCTTTGCTTATTCTAGTGCTAATGTCTTTGGTGATGACGCTTTTCGTGCGCCCGCTTTCCATTTCGCAACTCCTTTTTACCTACCTCATTCCCATCATTCCACTCGTCTATGCTTGGGATGGACAAGCCTCTATTATGCGAACCTATACTTTTGATGATATTGAAACGCTTATCGGCGAAAAAACGGCAGATTATCATTGGGAAATTGGAGAAGCTAAAAAGGAAAATGGGAAAACATTGGGCTACTATGTGATGGGGCATCCTATCAAGTGATTTCATCTTCAAATACATCAGGTATTAAGAGGGCATCATCGCCATTTTGTGCCATTTGCTGAAAAGCAGCTTCCCAGCCGACCCTAACCTTTTTAGGTGGTGCTATTTTAAAGCCGTTTTCCTCTAAAACGAGTGTTACGCTATCTGTAATTTCATACTCGTCTAGAATACTTTGCGGCAAAAGGATGGCTTTCGCTGTCCCAACTTGAATTACGCTTACTTCCATGTCTTTGTGATTGGTATTCTTCTACAAAAATGGATTTTTTACAGCTAGAAAGCAAGTCTTTTAAAATCTGCGTCGTCCTAACCGTCTACACTCTACCGCCCTTCGTCTAAAAA
>JAHDCQ010000488.1 GCA_020629845.1 Saprospiraceae bacterium
GCTGCTTTGCCTTGTCATTCCTCTTATAACCACCGCTAATTTAAGTGCCGCTATTGTTCAAGTCAAACCTTTAGCCCCCGTTTTCATCACTATCAATGACAATACCCCTACCCAACTAAACCTCAATGACTACTTCCTTGATGACTTAGGCATTCCATTAGGTTTCCACATAGAAAAAAAGTCGCCAGGAGTCAATATAAGCTATACTTCCGATGGGGAGGTTTCCCTTGTTCCACATGTCAATTTTTTAGGAAAAACTACCTTCGACATCGTGTTTTTAAGCGAAACGACGGAAATTTACCAGTTAGACGTATATGTAAAAGTGTCAGATGAGATGGTGAATGATTGCAATATTCATGTGGTCAATATCGGTGTGTATAATTTTGATCCCTATATGCCGCAGTACAACGCGGTGTGTCATAATGCGTATAACTGGAACGACCCCATCGAACTCACCGAGGATTATTTCGATGCCATTGCGGAAACAAGTGGCGACTTTGTCTATCTCAATCTAACCTATTGGTTGGATATTAACGATTGGGGTGTGAAGGAAGATGGATTTAAGTATGATGCCGAAACCTATGATGATTGTCGCACAGGTAATGGCTGCCATAGTCCTGATATTATTGATTATCCTGCTGTGATTAGTCAATATGGCGTAGATACGCTGGTGCAAAATTATCATGCAGAGGAAATATGGTTTTGGGGCGGCCCTGAATTTGGCTATTGGGAAGCAAGTATGGCCTGCCAAAGTGCCTATTTCATAAACGGTGGCGTATTTCCGGAGGTCGAGACAGATATGCCTTTTGCTATCATGGGCTTCAATTATGAGCGTGGTGTAGCAGAAATGCTGCATAGCAATGGGCACCGAGTAGAAAATCACATGAAACGCGCCTATAATAATCAATGGAATCTTGCGAATCCTGTAACGAATTGGGATTTATATACAGCAAATGTGGGGCAATCAGATGTATCGCTATATGGTATTGGAAATATTCATTTCCCTGCAAATGGTACAGCAGACTACGACTATGCGAATACCAATTATGTAGAAGCTCGCGTTTTTGACTACGGTTATACCTATCCATCCACTGCACACGATGGCTTTGCAAGTGTCAATCGAGAAACCTGGGGTGGTCCCGATTATCAGCTTGGCTATATGAAATGGTGGTTTGAAAATCTCCCAAAAAACAACGGTATCAATCCTGCGGATGGGCGATTGAATAATTGGTGGAAATATGTATATGACTTCCGAAATTATAACAATACGACTGGTCAAAGCACCAACAATCCTGCTGCTTTTGCTGACTTTACGCCCGATTTCACGCTTCAAGCAGAAGAAGTAGGACTTACATATTTGTATGATTTAGCATCTTATATGTGGGACACGCCCATGTCCTATCCCAATTTTTACAGTCCTTCTAATCTCATACTGAAAGGTACGAAAGTCTATTTTTTCAATGATGGAACTGCGGGGAGACACATTATGGAAATCATGATGTGCGATGATGAAGAAGGCTCGAATCTTGTCAGTTTTACCGTAGATGTAATACGAGATATTCGAGTCAATCCAAAATTTATACTCGGTGGCGCATACAGTAATTCGGGTATGCAGCATCATCTTTATGATATGAATAGACTACCACTTACAGATCCTTATGGTTTAGGTACATTTGTAGATGAAATACCAGCGGACGTGGTAGATTGGGTAGTAGTAGAACTCCGATACCCTGAACTTCCAACGCACATCATAGACCATCGAGCTTGCTTCCTACATAAGGATGGCCACATCATTGATGTGGATGGCAGCATAGGCGCGAAATTTGAGGATACTTGGGTCACAGAAGCATATGTAGCCGTACGGCATCGTAATCATTTGGGCGTAATGTCGGCAGAGCCGATAGCAATTTTGGAGTAAAAAAATAGGGATGCTGTTAGGCATCCCTATTTTTTGAAATTTACGCATTCCGATTCATACAATTCAAATCCTCGAATGCCTGAATCAAGCGCGTCTTAAATGTACCCTCCGCAGCGCGTAGCCATTTGCGTGGGTCATAGTTCTTTTTATTCGGCTTATCGTCTCCGTCAGGATTACCGATTTGCGTCTGCATATAGGCTTTTTTGCCTTCGTAGTAGTCACGGACACCCGTCCAAAATGCCCATTGTTGGTCGGTGTCAATGTTCATTTTCACTGCACCATACTCAATCGCCTCGCGTATCTCCTCCCTAGAAGAACCCGAACCACCATGAAAGACAAAATTGATAGGATTCGCCGCCGTTTTGTACTTTTCCTGCACATAATCCTGCGAATTTTTCAGGATAATCGGGCGCAATTCCACATTACCTGGCTTGTATACGCCATGCACATTACCAAAAGCCGCCGCTACTGTAAAGCGTGGGCTTATTTTCATCAATTTCTCGTAAGCATAAGCCACTTCTTCGGGCTGCGTGTAGAGGCGTGCGCTATCTATATCGGTATTATCCACGCCATCTTCTTCGCCGCCTGTCACCCCAAGCTCTATTTCCAGCGTCATGCCCATCTTGTCCATACGCTCCAAATAGTGCGCAGAAATCTCAATATTCTCCTCAATTGGCTCTTCCGACAAATCCAGCATGTGTGAGCTGTATAATGGATAGCCTTTATCTGCAAAGTGCTTTTCACTCGCATTCAATAAGCCATCTACCCACGGAAGTAACTTCTTCGCACAGTGGTCGGTATGCAAAATCACAGGCACACCATAGGCTTTGGCTACTTGATGTACGTGCATAGCACCAGAAACACCGCCTAAAATTGCCGCTTGCTGCCCTTCATTCGATAAACCTTTACCAGCAAAAAAAGTTGCCCCCCCATTTGAGAACTGGATAATTACTGGTGAGTTTACCTCACGCGCAGTTTCTAGTACGGCATTTACGGTGTTCGTACCTACTACATTCACCGCAGGTAGCGCGAAATCGTGTTCATTGGCGTAATTGAGCAATTCCGTTACTTCTTCGCCATGCAATACCCCTGGGCGAAATTTCGTAGCTATAGCCATAGAGTTTCTTATTGGGTATTAAGTATTAGGTATTAAGTATTAAGTACTT
>JAHDCQ010000072.1 GCA_020629845.1 Saprospiraceae bacterium
GGAATTTTTAAATAATGCATCTACGGCTTTGAAAGCGTTCTCTATTCCGATTGGACTAGCAGCTTTGGCAAGTGGCGTATTGCATTTATTAAATTTTTGCTTCTAAGCGGAGTTATAAATAGGTTTACTAAACTTTGAGAGTTTCGTAAACCTATTTCTATAAAACCATTCTTCATTACACCCTCAAATAAGCATCCTCAGCTATTCGCGTCGCACAATCCCCATCATGCGAAGGCAAATACACTACTTGGCGCTGTAGGGCATAGTTTTTAATATTGCTATACGTCTTTTGGGCTAATTTAAAGCTTTGATGTCCGCCTGCGTTTATTTCTTGGAGCAGTTGTGCTTGATTATAGGTCGTATCACCTGCTAAGAAATAATCCAACTCCTTTGTTTGCAGCAAAACCGAGCAATGCCCTTTGGTGTGTCCAGGCGTATGTACGAGTTGTATTTCCTTCGATTCGGTGAGGTAGTGTTTTCTACTAAAAATGGCTTGCTTATCCACTTGAAGCTTGGTGATTTTCGGTTCAAACCAATTCGGATAAAGGCTTGGTAACGCAAAACTTGGGTGTTGCCACTCATAATCATGGACTAAAATATCGGTTTCATCAAAATAATGCAGACCATCAAAATGATCGAGATGCAAATGGGTAAGGATAACCTTGTGAATGTCTTGCTGTGAATAGCCTAAAGCTTTCAATTGTGCGCCTACTTCTTGCTCGGGCGAAACTTGAAAACGAAAAGTTCGTGTATTGATATAGCTCAATACAATACCTTCCTGCTGGAAATAATCGGGCTGTGTTACGCGCGCATTTTCACCTGTATCGACTACAAATACACCTTCAGGATGCTCAATTACCCATACCCAAATGGGTAACCAAGGAGTCCATTTCTTATCCAATAGGAAGTGTAATTTAGAAATCTGTTGCCCGCCTTTCGCTGTTTTGAATGTTGATTTTACGCTTACAAAGCCTGTCGAAAAGCCGTGTAGCATACCATCGCCCTCTACGAATTGAAGGGGTTTTGATATTGTCGTTTGCATTGAATAATTATTTTATTTAATGCAAAAATGAAGGTAAAACTAGATGTTTGAATTGATAAAAGTCAAGAAATCATTTTGCGGCGAATACGACTTAAAGTTTCGGGCTTTACTCCTAAAAAACTAGCGATATGTCGCATCTGGGCAACTTGGAAAATATCGGGATATTCTGCTAAAAACCAACGGTAGCGTTCTTCGCCATTGCTTTGTAGCATCTTCGCAATACGCACATCTTTCTGAATGCAGACTTGTTCAATGATTTTCCGACCGAGG
Source organism: Saprospiraceae bacterium (assembly GCA_020629845.1). Lineage (GTDB taxonomy): Bacteria > Bacteroidota > Bacteroidia > Chitinophagales > Saprospiraceae > JAAUTG01. The sequence goes on from JAHDCQ010000072.1 coordinate 1,313, forward strand.
ATATTTACCTCCAGTTCTTGTTCATATAGTGCCATAAGTTGTTCGTAGGCAATGGTACGAATAACACAATCTGAAATGGCTACAATATTGTCTAACGCGGGTTGTTGGGTATAAAAACTATAAAATGAACCGCAAAAACTATTCGGTGCATGAAAATTGATGGTGACATCATTGCCATTGAAATCAATTTGATAGGTTCGCAGATAACCTGATTCAATAAACGCAAGCTGGGAAGCATATTGTCCTTCGCGCACGAAATGCGTCCCTTTGGATAAGGGCTTTGCTTTGAATAGCGCCACTAGTCTATCTGGTAAGAAAAGAGACTGGTTCATGTCATGAAATTTACATCCCCAAACGCCGCACTTCTCCATTCACTAGCGCGTCAATAGCTTGACACAAATTCTTGGGCTTATGCGGTCGCCAATTAATAGCATTGAACGCGCCCCCCAGATTGACGTAATCTTGTAAGCGCGTATCCTTCATTTCTTGCTCCACGTGATCGAGTAGATTGAGAAAACATACCCAACCGTATTCATCGCGCACATCTTCGTACCACTCTTCGTAGTAGCAATCATCCGAACCGTGAAAACTCAATACATTTTCACAAATCAGAATAAACTTATGAATGCCTTTGGGAGTCAGTTCGTCCACCAACTCACGTTTGAGATACATCACATCATTGGTGATACAATCGTTCCATTCGCCGAGCATTTCTAAGATAGCATAGCCCTCTTCATAATCTACAAAAAGAATTTTCGTATAAAGAGTCTGCGAGCCAAAACTGTCCCATTGCGGATGAATATAGTAGTTATAGATTTTTTGAGAATACTGAAACTCATCGTATTTTCTACCATAGAAAGGCGAGCGTTTGTCTTCCGCAGCCACGTACTTGTCTCGCCATTTGTAGTGTGGTTCTATATCGTGCATGTGTTTGTGTAATCGTGTTCTTGCTAAAAACAACTAAGTCTGGTGGAGGTTCAAATACTAGTTGATAGTTACTACTCGGTATTAGGTACAAAGTATTAAGTATTAGGTATGCTGATTTGAAACGGATGTACTTGGCAAACAAAAAACCTTATGTCAGGCTTATTTCTTGCTGTTTTTACCTAATACCTTGTACCTAATACTTAATACCCGAGTAGTAACAGTTGATAAGGAGTAGCAGTCGAGCTTTTTGAAAAAGCTCGACTACTCTATTTTTCGTGCTGTCGTAACTATTTAGTATAGGGTAGAGGGATATAGGTGTCCATTTTTTTCTAAAAAAAAGATGTCTTTCAAGAAAACTCCTCGATAGAATCCCCTCTACTCTCTACCAAATACCCTCTACTAAATAATTACGTGCTGTCAATTTAAATCCTAGAATGCACCACCAATTCTACCCGTCGGTTCTCCTCTCTAGAACGTGATTCTTCTTCCTGCTCGCCACGCCCCTCCATGTAGACTTTATTCACTTCCAAGCCTGCATTTTTCAGAAAGGTTGCTACGTTTTTAGCTCTATCCTCGGAGAGTTTCAGATTATAAGCATCTGCGCCCACATAATCAGCATAGCCAATAATCTCTATTTTGGTCACTTTATTCAAGTCGAGTTTATTCATAAATAATTCCAAACTGCGCTTATTTTGTGCATCTAGTTTGCTTGAATTATTCTCGTAATATAAGCTATGCGTGTAGACTCGTTCTAAGGATACGCCAAGTGCAATGCCGTGAGGTCGCACGGGTTCAACAGGCTTCTTTTTTTCTTTTTCCACAATACTCATGCCTGCATTTAGTACCAATTCGATGGTGTACAAATCTTTATTGTCCCAAAATGGAATATCAAAGGTCTGATTGTAAGGGCGAAAGCCCGTTTGGTTTACCTTCGTTTGTAAGCGTTGGTTGGCTGGAAAACATACGAAGAAGCGTCCTTCGATGTCGGTTTCCATCTTGCGATCAGGCATTTCTACCGTAGTTACTACAGGTAAGCCTAGCTCATCTTTCACATAGCCCTCTACGAAGGTCATCGGCTCTGTGAAAAGCTGGGCAGGCAATTGGAATTTATAAATATCCATGCCACCATAGCCGCCATCTCGGTCAGAAGCAAAGTAGCCTATATTACCATCTGCAGAAAGGAAAAAGCCCAATTCGCGCGCGGCAGAATTTACGGGTCGTCCCAGGTTTTTAGCTGGCGACCATTTTCCATCGTCGCTCAGGCGAGAAAAGAAAATATCTTGCTCGCCCATACCTGCATGCCCTGTGGAAGAAAAATATAACACACCTCCATCGCTGGTCACGAAAGGAGCTTCTTCGTCGCCATCGGTATTGATTTGCGGCCCCATGTTTTTAGGCGCGCTCCACGTGCCATCTGCACGAACTTTACTCACCCAAATATCCGTACCACCATAGCCGCCTTCGCGATTGCTTGCAAAATAGAGGGCATTTCCATCGCAACTAATAGAAGCTTGCGAATCCCAAAATTCCGAATTGGGATTCGACTCCACAGGAGTAGTTTCGGTGATTTTTTTACCATTTACAATCGCTTCCCAAATATCGCAAGTACCTTGTACCTTATCCCGATTGCAAGCAGTAAAATACATCTTCCGCCCATTCCGAATGAAGGTACTCATACCCTCATTTTTGCCTGTATTGAAACTACCAATAGATTGTCCTGGTAGCCAAGCATCTTGGCGAGCGGTGCTATAGTAAAGGTCTTCATCCTTTGATTCGCCTTTACGCTTGGTATAAAACAGCAATTGATAGTCATTGGACACAAAAGGAAAATATTCATCTGCCTTCGTATTCACGGCTGGTCCAAGGTTGATGACATCAGGAATATTCAGATAATTGATGGAATCCATAGATACTTTACAAGCTAAAATATCCCTAGGCACTTTCTCTAAATATTTAACTTCAATAGCTGCCTCCACATCCGTAATGATACCAAACTCAGAAGATGGTACATTTTGTATCGCCTTGAACGTACTGAAATAATCAAACGCACTTTCGTAACTTCCAAGGCTATAATAGAGCTTCGCAATTTCGTAGTATAAAATGCGAGAGTAGTAAGGATCGCGGCTAAGAATATTGAGATAGGAAGCAAGTGCCGATGCAGGTTCTTTGAGCATGTCGTGGCTCACCCCTGCGCCGCGTATCGCTGGGATGTAGTCAGGGTCAATGTGTAAAGCGCGCTCAAAATGCCGTAGTGCAGGGCGGTATTTTTTATACAATAAGGCATGTTCGCCTTTTTTGTAATACTCGCGTACTTGTGATTCTTTTTGTGCAAAGGCAAAAATACCTATACAGCACATTGCTAGTGTCAGTAGTAGTTTATTCATAGTTAATTTGCGTGTAATATGTTGCAACACTTTTAGGAACGCAAAGAAACAAAACCGTATTGGAATGTGGAGGACTTTAACGTAGTGGAAATACAAAAACAAAGGGAGGATTCGATGATTTGTGAATTTGAAAATCTGAATTTATTTTTTCCCCACTACTAGGAAACTCATACATGTGAGGTTAAGGAACGACAAACAAATTTTCAAATTCACAAATTATCGAATATTCAAAACATTAATAGTCCGTCTTTATAGTATTATCGAAGGGAAGTTTAAATTGATAAGCTAGATCATTGTCGCGGCTATTATCTACCACATCCAATCCATACTGTACTTTGCGAGGGTCATCGTAGGTGAATGTACCAAACATTCTATCCCAAATAGAAAAGACGTTGCCGAAGTTGGTATCCGTCCACGGACGCTCAAAATGGTGATGAAATTTATGCATATTTGGCGTGACGAACACATAACTCAACAATCTATCTACGCGCTCTGGCATATAAAAATTAGCATGCGTAAAGTAGCTAAAGAAGACCGTGAGAATACGGTAGAACAGATAGTAGGCCAATGGAATACCCGTAACCAAGATAGCGATAAGGGCGAAAATTTCACGCATCACATAATCACCTGGGTGGTGGCGCGTAGCCGTTGTTACATCCACGGTGGTATCGCTATGATGAATCATGTGGAATTTCCACATCCATTTTACTTTATGTAGCAAATAATGCACAAAATATTGCGCTGCAAAATCAAGTATGGCTACTGCAATCAACAATTCTACCCAAATTGGTAAATCTACTAAATACAACAAGCCAAATTCGCTAGTAGCCGCCCATTGGAAAATGCCAAGCGTCAGGATACCGAAAATCAAATTGATGGTAATATCACTAGCCAGAAACACCATATTTACGCCTGCATGCCGCAATTTCTTATAGTCAAACTTCACTAATGGATACCCCAATTCTACTATCCAATTAGCAGAAATGCAGATAAAAATCCAAAGCAGCTTTTGCCAAGCGGGCATCGTTTCAAAAAAAATCAAAAACGCCTCCATGTATATTCGTATAAATGCTTAATGTCTGAATTTATGTATTTCTAATTTCAGACAAAATAATATTTCGCAAGTTAGGGAATTCTATAGATTTATTGAGTAATAATCAGGTCATGTTCCTTATTTATTGCCTGCTCCTTTATAATAAATTGGGTTATCCGCTTAAGGTTGCCATAAATTGCATTTTTCTACACAATCCTAAGTCCCCATCAACACCTCCAAAATTGCCTTTGCCGCCACAGGAATCTTAGTACCAGGCCCAAAGATACCCGCTACGCCCTGCTCATAAAGAAAGTCGTAGTCCTTAGGTGGAATCACGCCGCCAACAATGACAAAAATATCATCGCGTTCTAAGGCTTCCAATGCGGCAATGGTTTCAGGCACAAGGGTTTTATGTCCTGCTGCTAAGGAAGAAATACCGAGGATATGCACATCATTTTCCGCCGCTTGTCGGGCAGCTTCTTGTGGGGTTTGAAAGAGCGGCCCAATGTCCACATCAAAACCCAAATCCGCGAAGCTGGTTGCAATTACTTTCGCGCCTCGGTCGTGGCCATCTTGTCCCAATTTCGCCACCATAATACGTGGTCGGCGACCTTCGGTTTCTGCAAATTTATCAGAAAGCGCGAGGGCTTCTGCAAAACTTTTATCTTGTTTCAATTCATTAGAATATACGCCCGAAATGGTACGTGTCGTAGGCGTAAAACGTCCAAAACTGGTTTCCATAGCATCTGAAATCTCACCCAGAGTAGCGCGCAATCGTGCCGCGTCTACCGCATGGGCTAGGAGGTTGCCTTTGCCTGTTTTAGCACATTCACTCAGTGCTTTTAAGGCAGTCTGAACAGCCGTTTCGTCACGCTTCGCACGTACTTCTCCTAAGCGTTGGAGTTGTGCGTCGCGTACGGCTGTATTATCCACTTCTAGCACATCAATTTCCTCGTCGTCCTCCGTCTGGAAAATATTGACTCCTACTATTTTATCCTGTCCGCTATCAATACGCGCCTGTTTGCGCGCTGCCGCTTCTTCTATGCGAAGTTTGGGCAAACCCTCTTCTATCGCCTTAGCCATGCCGCCCAATTCCTCTACCTCTTGTATGTGCGTCCAAGCGCGTTCAGCGAGTTGCTGTGTCAGGTATTCCACATAATACGAGCCTGCCCAGGGGTCTACTGCCTTTATTATTTTCGTTTCTTCTTGCAGATACTTTTGGGTATCACGGGCAATTTTAGCCGAAAAATCCGTGGGTAAGGCAATCGCTTCGTCTAGCGAGTTAGTGTGTAGTGACTGTGTCCCACCCAAAACAGCAGCAAGGGCTTCGATGCAAGTACGCGCCACATTATTGAAAGGGTCTTGTTCCGTCAAGCTCCAACCAGAGGTTTGGCAATGCGTTCGCAAAGCCATAGATTTTACATTTTTAGGGTCGAATTGCTTTACCATTTTTGCCCATAGCATTCGTGCTGCGCGCATTTTAGCAATTTCCATAAAATGATTCATGCCAATACCCCAAAAGAAGGAAAAACGCGGCGCGAAATCATCAATTTTTAAGCCTGCTTTGATGCCTGCACGGATGTATTCCAAGCCATCGGCAAGGGTATATGCCAGCTCAATATCGGCAGGCGCGCCCGCTTCGTGCATGTGGTAGCCACTAATGCTGATGGAGTTGAAGCGCGGCATATGCTGCGAAGTGTATTCAAAAATATCTGAAATAATCCGCATGGAAGGCGCGGGCGGATAGATATAAGTATTCCGCACCATGAACTCTTTGAGGATGTCATTTTGTATCGTCCCGCTGAGTTGCTCAGGTTGCACGCCTTGCTCTTCTGCTGCTATGATGTAGAATGCCATGATAGGAATGACCGCGCCATTCATCGTCATAGAGACCGACATTTTATCCAAAGGAATTTGGTCAAATAGGATTTTCATATCCTCCACCGAATCAATGGCTACGCCTGCTTTACCCACATCGCCTACTACGCGCTCATGGTCAGAATCGTAGCCGCGATGCGTCGCTAAATCGAAAGCTACGGAAAGACCTTTTTGCCCTTGTGCTAGATTGCGCCGATAGAAAGCATTACTTTTCTCCGCTGTCGAGAAGCCCGCATATTGTCGAATGGTCCAGGGGCGCACGGCATACATGGAGCTATATGGCCCGCGCAAATAGGGTGGCAAGCCTGCTGCAAACTGCAAATGCTCGGCATCCGCAATATCAGTAGCAGCATAGTGGTCTTTTATGGCGATTTTTTCGGGCGTTTGCCATATCTTTTCGCTGGCGGTGGTGAATGCACCTGTGGCATCTTTATCAAGGGGAATTTTAGAAAAATCAATTCGACGCATAATTAGGCTAAGGTTTTGTGTTGATGATATGCTAGCCCCACCAATGATGAAGATAAAAAATTTAACCGTCTTATATTCCCACCGATAAATCGGTGGGCTGAAACCAAGGATAAAATACTTTTAGCCCACCAATTCATTGGTGGGAGATGGAAAATCGTAGGACATTTATTTATTTGAACTTCATAATTGGTGGTCTAAGACTGCATTTTTGTTTTTAGCCCACCGATTTATCGGTTGGGACAAAAGTACTTCAACATCATCTGTGCGAAGGTAGGAAATTTTGCCTTTATCGCCATAGTACCAATTCACCATAGAAGCTTTTTACTTTTCCTCCTAAAAATTCCACTTCTGCGAGGTAAACATAAACATCCGACTCGGAAGGTTGATTATTTTCATAGCCGTCCCAACCTGCTTTGATGTCGTTGGGGGCTAAGTCTTGGGTTTCAAAAACGAGATTCCCCCAGCGATTATAAATCTGCAAAGACGCAATGCGCTGTACATTGGGCGTGTCACCGAAAACGCTGAAGAAATCATTAGCCCCATCATTATTGGGCGAAAAAATGGATGGAAAATAGACTTTCTCTACTTCTCGCACCAAAATCTGCACAGAATCACTTGCTACACAGCCCGCTTCGGAGATAGCTGTTGCTCGGTAAATACCTGAACTTGTTGGTAAAAATGCGACACCAAAACAATCCTCTTCCGTCTCCGCAGTTTCGCTTGAAGTACAAGCAAGGGATTGAATGGGGTAATTTGAATCCAATTCTAACAAGGTACTTTCACCTAAATCTAGAATTTGGTCATCGCCTAAGTCAATACGGAATAGGTCAGGGTTTTGTATGATAATGCCTTGCTCAAAGGAACAACCAAAGGTATCTCTAATCTGAAGTTGATAAATGCCTGCGGATAAGTTCATAAAATAGCCATCATCTCGCTCTGCATCATCCAACATGATACTAAAAGGCGGGTAAACATTGCGTACATTTTGAATACTTACGCTAGCATCTTCATAATCATGACAAGTAGGGTTGATAAGCGCAATATCTGCCTCAATTCCTTGGTCAGGCAAAACCGTAAGGATGAGCGTAACAATACTATCACAATCCAACGAGGAGATTAAAGAATCTACGTATACGCCCGATTCCCTGTAAGAAGACATGCCTACTTCAAAGCTTAGTCCTTGACAAATGGAAGTGGTAATGGTATCAAATTTCGGTACGACGCGCACGATTTTGATATTGGAATTGACACGGCACTTGCTATTCATAACATTTCCCTCGGTCTCCGCCAAAAGGTAGCGATAGTAATAATCCCCTGCCGAAAGCTCGGTATGTTGAAAGCTTTTACCAGTTTCGCCTTCAAGATTTCCCCATGTCGCACCTCTATCAAAGCTTTGCTGCCATTGAAAAACAGGGTCTTCGTACTGGTCGCCATTTACAGTCGCTTCTAGCTCGATGGGGTCGCCATCTTCGCAAATATTGGCAATGGTTTGAGGCAAAATTAAGGCATTCGGCCCACAGGCGCGAAAGGTGATATTATCCAATGCAAGATCATTGCCGATGCCTCCAGGGGCGTTATTACGAAGGCTCAATTTCATACTATTTTGCCCTGCTACGGTCACGAAAGTAAAGCCATAAGTCTCCCATGCTTCAGTTTGTTCGATATCGCCTGTGGTATACTGCAATTCATCATTTAGAAAGAAAGAAACATTCGGAAAAATGTGGTCTGGAACGCCCCTTTTTATCAAATTAATAATATCTGCCGTGAATTCATAAAGGGTATTTTCGCAGAGGTTTTCGATAGTTTGCTCATAAAACAAGCCTTCACTAAAACTGGCATTTACCACCATCATATAGCCATCCGTGTCATTACTATTATCGCCCACTTCTAGCCATGTGCCATATAAGCCTGTCCACGCGCCTGTGTTGTTTGTGATGATGTATTGTCCATCCCAGGGTGGCCCAGAGGTAGTATAATTATAGCCCGGTGCGATATTCGGATTTTGGAAAATAACATTTGTCGCACCACTCCCAAAATCACCTTCCTCAAAGATATTATCTCCGAAATTGCCATCGCAGACCTGGGCAGTGAGTAGCGCGCTATAGAGCCAAAAGCCGAAGAGTAAAGTTATCGTTTTGTGCATAGTTGAGTCCTCTTTAACAATGGGTGATTATTTTAGTGGCTAAAAGATAAGAAAGACTGAAAGCAATTCAAAAAATCCTTACCTTTAGCCCATTAAAACAGAACGTTCTTCTCCCACAGTAGGTGTCGGAGAACCAAAACAATAGAATATGGCCACCATTGATACGAATGCCTTGCGCCAGTGGGTAGCAAAGGGCAAGATAAAACAAGCTATTACAACACTAAGAGGGCAAGCAGACAACTTGCCAAACGAATTGCACAATGAGTGTCTCGGACTATCGGCACGTTGGAGTACCTACGAACGCAATGAACGCGGAGGTTTAAAATCTACCACTGAACTTGCGCTGGAACTGCGCCAAATCAACAATAACCTGCTGAGCTTACTCGATGTGATAGACGAGCAGGCACTAGACCCCAACGCACCCTTTGCACTAAGCTGCAGCACCAACAAAGGCAGCGAGCATCCGCTATTTAACGCAGGTGAGCGACTGCAACTCTATGTGCAAGTGAATAAGGAATGTTGGCTACGTGTCATTTATGAACAAACCGACGGCAAACGCTTCTCCCTCTACGACAACCACCACATAGCGGGCAATCAAGTAGGGCGACGCATTGCCTTAGGCCCAGGCTTTGAGGTGCAAGCGCCCTATGGCAGCGAACACTTTTACTTCTATGCGCAAGATAGCCAATTCGCGCCCATAACGGATGCCGACATACAAAGCTTGCTAAAAGATACGGATACCGATACGCGTGGCTTAGTGCCTATAAGCTATGAAGCGGAGAGCAAGCTGACATTTACGACACAAGCGGGAGGGTAATGGGTAATTGAAAATGGAGAATTGAAAATTGAAAATTTTGTCTCTGTAAATTTCTAGTACACCAAGCTGGATTGATAAGCGCGAAGCGATTGTTAAGCCCAAATCAAGCAAATCGGCTTATCAATCCCGAATCAGCGGATTTTTTACAGAGGGAAATTTTCAATTCTCCATTTTCAATTTTCAATTCTCCATTTAGTCCTTATATTTATATCATAAAAAAGAAACGCTATGGCCACCATTGATACAGCCGCATTACGCGAACAAATAGCAAACAACCATACCGCCGCCGCGCTGGATACGCTTTATGCCCAACGCGCACAGCTTCCGTATGCCGCATGGCGCGATGAGGTGGTACAATTGCGCGCGCGCCAAAAAGCCTACCACAAAAATGCCATTCAAGGGCTACTGGCGCAGGAAACCCTAGACCTACAAAAACGGCAAATCAACCATGATTTTCTTGATTTATTGCAGCGTATAGATAGGAACGACCGCCCCGCTCCCTTACCCACTGCACCGAATAACCGCCTACGCAATGCTCTAGCGGGCTTTGCTGCTGTGATAGCGGTACTAGCAGGCATAGCGGAACTAACAGGCTATAGCTTACGCGATATATTTGCAGAAAAACCAAAGAGCGAAGTGGTGGAAGAACCAACTGAGCCAGCGCCTAGCCCCAGCACCGATAGCACCACTACTACGATAACAGACACCCAAGCCGACACACCCGATACCAAGCCCGACCCCAAGCGAACGCCACCAACAGAAGCACCCAAAACCACCACTACAAAAGACACCCCAGCACCGAAACCACCCACCACTATAAGCGATAGCCTGCCCCCAAAACTAGCCATACAACTAACGACCAACCACGGCAACAAAAACCTACGCCTACGCGAAGGCGAGACTTTGCGCCTAAGCGTACAAGCCAACCGCCCCTGCACCATACGTAGCATATACGCCCTGGCGGATAGCACTTTGGTACTCCTAGCCAACGACCTAAAAATAACAAGCGCGCAGCTCCACCAGCCCTTGCCGATAGGCGAAGAATTTGAAGTAGCCGAGCCTTTTGGTGCGGAAACCCTTTATGTATTTGCACAAAATACTGCCTTTCCTACTTTAAAAACGGAATGGGTGGATGGCTATGAAATTATACACGAAGGCTTACCCGAAGCCTTACAAAAAACACGCGGCTTAAAGAAAAAACGCTACTACGCCGAAGCGCGTATAGCCATTGAAACAACAAAATAAGTACATTATGCACCGTATACTACTCATACTACTACTATGCAGCTACCACAGCCTAGCCCAGCAAAGCGAACCGATATTAACCTTAAATACCGAAATGCATACGGCTATAATAAGGCGTATAGATAGCGATGCGGAAGGAAAATATATATTGACTGTAAGCAATGATAAAACAGCCAAATTATGGGAAACCACTACAGGCAAACTCCTACGTACTTACCGCCCTCCAAGAGGAGAAGGAAATGAAGGGATGCTTTATGCTGGCGCACTTTCTCCTGATGGAAAGTTAGTGGCGGTGGGAGGTTTTTCAGGTAGAAGCGGACAAGACAAGAATATTTATATTTTTAATGCTGCTACAGGCGAATTGATAGAACGCATTGAAGGCTTAGCAAATGTAATATATGATTTAGAATTTTCTCCAAATGGCTATTATTTAGTGGCTGCTTTAGGGAGAAGCAATGGAATTCGTGTTTATCGTACGAATACCTTTAGTGAATTTGCACGAGATAGTGATTATGGTGGAAATAGCCTGAATATTGCTTTTGATAGTAGGGGACGTTTAGCGACGGTATCTTATGATGGTTATATTCGACTATATGATAACAATTTTTCTTTATTGAAAAAAGTAAAGACCACAGGAGGAAAAAAGCCTTTTTCTTTAGCTTTTTCTCCTGATGCTACTTTATTGGCGGTAGGCTATAATGATAGTCCTAAGTTACAAGTCTTAGATGCTAATAGTCTACAACTACTGTATGAGCCTGATATAACATCCGCAGATAAACGTTCTGATAGACTAAATAAACTTACTTTTTCTAAAGATGGGCAACAATTGATAGCAGGTGGTTTTCACGATAAATATGAAAATGGAGGACGGTGGCAACAAATAAGAATATGGCAAGATAAGGGAAAAGGCAGCTATCAAGATTATACGGCAGCAGATAATACGATATTAGATGTTAAAACATTGCCCAATGGAAATATTTACTATGCAGGAGGGCAACCTGATTGGGGCATATTGAATTCTATTACAGGAAAACGCACTGTCTACAAAGTAATAGCACTAAATGACCATAAAAGCACCAATCGTTTTCATTTTAAATTGAATCATGATGGCTTTGAAGTAGGATTAATGCCTTTGGGAGCAAGTGCCTTAAGCTTTAATCTTATTAATCGTCAAATTATGACAAGTGCTTCTACCGCCCTTGCTTATAAGGATAATTGGAAAGGCATACGTATTAGTGATTGGGAAGATAGCTACCAACCTAAACTTGCTAATAAAGCCTTATCCTTTCTAGAGCAATATGAAATGTGTCGCAGTGTAGATATAGCAGAAGATGCCCAGCGTATTGTTTTTGGGGCAAATTGGAATATTTATTGCTTAGATGAGCAAGGCAATCTAAAATGGAAAACAGCTAGTCAATCGGATGCCTTTGCAGTCAATATAGCAGGTAATGGCAAAGTGCTAGCTGCTGCGCCAAGTGATGGTACCGTACGCTGGTATCGTATGAGTGATGGGGAGCTATTGCTTACGCTTTTTATGCACCCTGATAATAAGCGGTGGGTAATATGGACTCCTTCAGGCTACTATGATGCTGCTCCTGGGGCAGAGGATTTAATTGGCTGGCATGTCAATCAAGGGGCGGATAGAGAGGCAAAGTATTATCCCGCTTCGCGCTTTCGCTTCACCTACTATCGCCCTGATATGATAGACCGCATACTAGAAGAATTGGATGAGGATAAAGCCCTTGCAAAAGCCAATGCAGTCGCCAATCGGCGCAATACGCGTACACGGGGAGATATTACGAATAAACTGCCGCCTAGTGTACGTATCCTTAGCCCTAGTAGTGGGAGCCGCGTCGCGCAAAATCAAGTGCGTTTGCAATATCGCTTGGAGTCGCCTGCGGGGGAGGTGACAGGCGTGAAAATACTCGTGGATGGTCGCCCTATCTCTACCGAACGAGGTCTAAAACCCACCAATCGCCCGATTGATGTCACGGTTTCTATTCCATCCAGTAGCTGCAAAGTGTCCATCCTCGCTGAAAATGAACATGGTACCAGCGAAGCCGCCACCATAGACTTGCTGTGGGAGGGGCAGATGGAGCTGCTATTTAAGCCTACGCTTTATGTGTTAGCCATTGGGGTAAGCGATTATGCCCATGAAGATGTCAATGATTTGGACTATGCGGCTAAAGATGCACAGGATTTTGTGCAAGTCATCCAGCAGCAAGAGGGTTTGTTGTATCAGAAGGTCAGCGTGAAGCTACTCACCGAGGAAAAAGCGACCGACGACAATATCTTGGATGGCTTCGATTGGATTCAGGAAGAAACCACCCAGCATGATGTGGCAATGATTTTCTTTGCAGGGCATGGCAAAGAGACCAATTCCAGCACTTTTTATTTTCTACCGCATAATACGAATCCCGACCGCTTGCGTAGTACCGCTATTATGAAAGACCAACTCCGTGAAACCGTAGCGACCATAGCGGGCAAAGTGGTGGTCTTTTTGGATGCTTGCCATTCGGGAAATGCCATGAAAAGCACTTCCCTAGAGCGCGGCGGGCCAGACATTAATCGTATTGTCAATGAGTTAATGTCCGCAGAAAATGGAGCGATTACATTTACCTCTTCCACCTCGCGACAGAAGTCCCTGGAAGATGTGCGTTGGCAAAATGGCGCGTTCACCGAAGCCCTACTCGAAGGACTCAGCGGTAAAGCAGCCACCTATCCTGATAAGGTGACTTGTAAGGCTTTAGATGTCTACATCACCAAGCGCGTGAAAGAATTGACAGACAAAAAGCAAGCACCGACAACGACTTATCCCGCCAATGTGGAGGATTTCCCAATTGCGATTATTAAGGATTGAGGGGCTTAGAGGTCGTCATCGTTGAATGATAAAATTTAAATGTTCCACATTCCCACCGATAAATCGGTGGGCTGAAACCAATGATAAAATACTTTTAGCCCACCAATTCATTGGTGGGAATGTGGGATACTTATTGGTTTGAACTTCATTAGCACTACGTCCGCATTTTCCAAAAACAAGCCCCTAAAATAAGCAAGTACAAAAGCAGCGCATTACCCCAAGCAAAAGGCAAGTAGCCTAAGGTATCCAGTCCACCGAGTAGCAACGGTATCGCGCCTAAGGCGATGGCAGTTGCTGTGCCTACAATTCGGGTTGTATTATTTTTTGGGGTGCTTGTGTTGTTTTTATGTTCACTCATTTGTTCAAAATCATTAAGGCTTCCAATAGATTGGCCGTTCTAGTGTACTATTCTGAAGCGTGGTGCAGTCCAAACAATCTTGTGTCGGACTTTGCCCAAATCGCCAACGGCATTTCGGTTCAATGTCCGTTAAATTCAGCGTTTGCGGATTGGCAAAAAAGCGTTGTGATTGTACTCCATTCACCGAAAAATAGCCCGCTACTAACTCTTTAGGATTGCTTGTATTGACCAAATTGCCCCGTACCGTACCTGGCGGCGGGTCGAAAAGGCTGCCGTCTATAGTCGTAACATCTTGAATGGCTTCCCAGTACAAATATTCCGCTTCCGACATGGCATACTGCTTGATGTGGAAGCAATATTGCACGGCAAATTTATAATCCAATTCTGTATTAATAAAAGGTTGATCTTCTATTTCTGTACCCGCTAAGGTACGGGTATCAAATATCCAAAGTTGATTCAAATCTACATTATGTTGCACAAAGCAGGTCTTGGTATTGAGTGCCATCGGATACCACTCTTTGAACTCATATTCACCTTCCGCACGCCAGCGCAAAAACGGACGGTCAGATAAATTTTTCAAGCTTGTACCCATGTTGAGCAAAAGACGACGATCCACCACCGCATTGCCTGCCGCATTGATACTTGTTTCATCGCGCACCACAGGCGTAATGATCCCTATCTCTGGTGCTGCATGGAGCATTTGCGGACGACTTTCAATCAAACTGCCATCCGAAAGTTGCACTTCTAGGTGGTAGCTTTTACCCGCCTCGCCTTGCATCAGTTTAGTATAAATCCCTGCTTCGACTTCCGCGAACTCAAATACTGCCCCCGCGTCATCGAGTACTTTTACGGTCGCGCCAGTTATAGGCTCAAGGATATTATCATTGCCCACACCGATGATGGAGGAATAATTGAGTCGTATGGTATAAGTATCCAGACTATCGGCTATTAGGCCATCTATCACCACTTTAGAAACAGCTCCGTCTATATCTAGCTTTATTTCATCTACACATTGCGTCATGCTGATTAGCAGCAAAATGGCTAGAAGAGAAGTTGAGAAACGAGTCATGCTTTTTTGCTTTTAGAATTTAAAATTATAAGTCACCGCAGGGAAAATAGTGCCTAATACTGCCACGCGATATGCCTTTATGCTCTCAAACGGCTTTTGTCGGAAAAAGACCGAAAAGGCATTTTTACGTGCATATAAATTATAAATAGACAATGTAAGACTATTCTCGCGGTAGCCATTCTGCCCCCAGGGACCAATAGTATAAGCAAAATCTAGGCGATGAAAATCGGGAATCCGAAATTCATTACGCTCCGAATAAATCGGAATACCTAGCAAATTATCATTCGTATATGAACTCACGGGCGCAGTAGTTGGGCGACCTGTACTGTAGGTAAAATTAAAAGAAAAACTATTCTTCGGATGTGGCTGAAACACATAATTGAGGTTCAGAATATGTGGCTTATCGAAGTTGGAAGGATACCACGCACCTTCATTTACGCCCACTTGCGTATCCGTAGGCACTACTTGGCGCAAGGAGCGGGAGTAGGTATAATTTCCATTGATACGATGCTTGCCATAGTTTTTGTTGAGCGATAATTCCAGCCCATAGGCTCTGCCCTTGCCCGTCACTAAGTCCGTTTCAATATGGTCATTGAGCAACAATTGGGCAAAGTCTCTATAATCAATTAATTGCTGAATATCCCGATAGAAAAGGCTAAGTTGTGTTTGGATGCCATTGTCCTTGAAATTTTGAAAATAGCCTATCGAAAAATTATCCGCGCGCTGCGGCTCAATGTGATAATTGGACAATTGCCAAATATCAATCGGCGTAGCAGAAGCGGTATTTGATATTTGACTAAAAAACTGAAAAGCACGGCTATAGCCCAACTTCAAAGAGCTTGCCTCACTCAAGGTATAGCGTAAGGAAATGCGGGGTTCTATGCCCGTATAGCGTACTATTTCTTCGCCATCTGCAAAGGAAAGTTCGCCTTGTATGCTGGCGATTGTTTTGGGTTCGCCTGCTGCGTAGAGCGAAATATTGCTCGCACCTAAGCTTTGATATAGCGTATAACGCAAACCCGCTATAAGCTCTAGATTTTTACCTATTTTTAGCTGATTTTGAAGGTACACTGCCGTTTCCTGTCCTTGCTCTTCATCTAGCGAGGCTGCCTCAATAAAAGATTCTTCGCCAATAGGTTCTAATGCACCTGGTTCCACTTCGTAACGATTTTGCTCCGCCCCCACTTCCAGCGTATAAGCTTCCGATACTTGATAAAATAAGCCTAAAGAAGCCCTCAAATACCGAATTTCATTATCAAAACGCGATTGGTTATTGCCTTCTATATCGAAAAGGGTGCTATGATATTGCCCCATATTTACCAGCGCATTCAGATTCATTTTTTCACCAATTACTTGTTTCAGATAAACCGAGCCTGTACGCGTTTCATAGTCAAACTTCACATCATCCGCAAACTGAAAATCATCGGCAGCATTGAATAAGGTCGCACCGACTTTGGTAGTGGGCGTAAGGCGAGCATCCACTTTAGCGGTGAGGTCGTAGAAGAAGGCCTTACTTTTACGAAGGTCAATATTATTCACGCGCCCCAATATCCAATCAAAATAGCTGGCCCGACCGCCAATGATGAAAGATGCTTTATTTTTCACCAACGGCCCTTCCAATGCCAAGCGCGAGGACGCAATGCCCAAGCCTCCTTGTCCTGCAAAGCGTTCCGTACTGCCTTCGCGCAGTTTTATATCCAACATGGAAGAAAGACGACCACCATATTTGGCAGGCACATCGCCTTTATAGAGGGTAATATCATTCACCAAATCGGGATGGAAAAGCGAGAAAAAACCAAGCGCGTGCACTGGATTGATGATGAGATTACCATCTTGTAGAATAAGGTTTTCATCCGTATTTCCGCCTCGCACATTGAAGCCCGAAGCCCCTTCCCCTGCACTACTCACCCCCGAAAGGGATTGTAAACTACGCAGCACATCCACTTCCCCCAGAAATTGGGATTTTTGTTGCACCTCCTCGATATTCATCTGCTCCACACTACCTACTACGGAGGTGATATTATCATTTTGTCGCTTTTGGGTGACGGTAACTTGTTCCAAGTCCAAAGCTGCTTCTACGATTTGAAAATCCTGTGTGCCACTTTCAAAAACATGTAATCTGGCAGCATAGGTTTCATAGCCCAGAAAGCTAATGTTTAGTACATATTTTCCTTGTGGCAAATTGAGTGTGTATTGACCAGCAGCGTCAGTTACTACATTGATATTAGTGTCCAAAATTTGCACTACTGCACCTACTACCGCTTCTTCTGTATCGGCATCTAACACCTTACCAGTAAGCTGTAAAGTGCTGGTAGTAGCCGCATTTTTTGCTCCAATCTGAAACAAAGGAAGCCCTGCCGTCTCCTGCGCTATTAATATAGCTTGACTAGCTAAGGAAAAAATCAAGCAGGTGATTATCTTCTGCATCATTAGATTAGCCTTTTTCGTTCTTTGATAATTTCGTTCTCTGACAAATTCCGTGGACGAAGAAAAAGAAAACACAAAAACGTCCAGAAAGTAGTGTTGTGATTTCTTTTTCTTCGGCTTCGTCACGGGATTTGCCAGAGAACCGATAATTTTGATAGTCAAGTCTAATTTTTGCAAAATGAGTTAGTGGGCGGTCGAACTTTTGTAAAA
>JAHDCQ010000073.1 GCA_020629845.1 Saprospiraceae bacterium
AGCAGAAGAGGTGAATCAATTTGCATAAGGGCTTCGAAAATTCACATTGAAATAAATGGCACTACGGTAAAAAGTGTGGGTACGTGATTTTTTAGCCCACCGTTTCAACGGTGGGAGACAGTTTAGAGTTTGTTTCTAAGCCTCCCCACCGTTGAAACGGTGGGCTGAAAACATCTCAAAAAGTTAACCCACACTTTTTACCGTAGTGCCAAATAACTAAAAGATAAAAACAATAAAATCATGGCTAATTCAGCAACTGATTTTTTCAATAAAAAAGTAACCTTCATCCAACACAAAGTGGCATCGCTCGATGCGGGTGATTACGATGTAAAGGTCACGCAAGAGTTGGTAGGAAAAAATCCAGATGATGACATTAATGTGGTATCAACTTTGACAAAAATCATCTCGGTGCAGGCTCCGCGTTTGCGCTTAAGCAATCAATTTGTATCTCAAATTTATCCATTAGCTTATGATAAGGATGAGAACACCGAGGCAGGCCCTTATGACACCTGCCTGCCACATATTACGCTAAGGAACAATCCTGCACTTCCGTGGTTGCGAACACCTACTTTGGAAAAGCTCCAAAAAGAGGTAGTAAAATATAAAACAGCAGCAGGAGTAAATAAGGTATACGATAAAGAAGTCCCCTCTTGGCTTGCAGTACTAGTGATTCAAGAAACGGATGGACTTACAGCGCAGACAACAGCTACAGGCGAGGATAGAAACGCCGACGCAGCGAACAAACTGCTCGACTTGATACAAACAGATACCGTAAATAATCTGATTCCGGTAGGCTTTAAAGCAACAGATTATAAGCTGCCTGGAATATATGAAATAACAGGCTCTTCATACATTGATGGAGCATTGCCCAGCGATACGACTTCATTATTTCGAGAAAAACCTGGCGGAGTCATACCAAAAGAAGTACCGCTAGGTACTAGCATGAAACCTAATGAACTATTCCAATATCTTGATTTGGATATAAGTTTTTTCCAAAGCATTGCTCCAACTTTAAACGACTTGCCCTATCTAGCACACCTACGCCAAGTAGATGTAACTAGTACGGCAACTGCTCTCGGCGACACGCCTACGGACGCTATTGAAGATTTTAGTGTAGTGCTAGGCAATCGTGTACCTACTTATGATAGTGCAGGTAAAAATATGGCAATTGCCGTTTTAGTGTCACTGGAACATTTAGAAAACATACTACCTGGTGGTACAAGCAGCAGTACTTGTACTAAAGTCCGCTTACCTGTGTTACATGCTTGGCCGTTCAAAATTGGGCAGGATAATACCAAAGAATTCGAGCAAAAACTGGAGTCGCTGAATGGTGCAGACCCGACAAACCCGACTTCTTTCACCCATCCGCAGCTTAATCTGGTAGATAGTACCGCCCATAAAGGTGAAACAACGCCAGAAGGTGTGATGGAACGAGCAATGCGAAAAGGCTATGTGCCATTCAATCATATTACGAGAGGCACGGACGATAGCCCTAATCGTTTTCAGACCGTTTCGTGGTATCGTGGGCCATTAGTGCCTTATCAAAAGCCTACTGGTAATATAGCATTTCAAGATAGTGAATTGTCACCAAACGTCCATTCAGCAGACGCGCTACTCCGCTATGATAAGGGGCTTGGCATGTTGGATGTTTCTTATGCGGCAGCTTGGCAATTGGGCAAGTTATTAGCACTTAATGATAAAAAATTTGCTCAAACCCTCTATCGCTGGAAACGCGAAACCGAACAACACATCATTGCAGAACTAGAGAAAAACATACTAATTGGGGGGCTGCTAGGCTCGAATCCTCCAGAAGTGCAAAAGGGAGAAAACACCTATCACAAACTGAATCATGCGACAGCACAGTACTTTACTAAGCTTATCAAATTGATTCATAGCTAGTAGGGGAAGTACTCAATGAGTAAATACTCAATAGATAGTGAGAACGTGAGCGGAATGAGAAGCGTGAGATAAGAATTTTATTGCTCACTCCTCTCACTTTCTCATTTTTCTCACGCTCGATTGAGTACCTATAAGTAGAACAGATTTGAAATTAGCATGTCATGAAAAATCATTGTTATAAAATTTTACAAAGATGAATACATCACTTAAATATAAAGTACTCCACCATATTCGTACCACTCTAAAAAATACTTCCAAAATCCAAGAACTGGCATTGAAAGTACAAGATGGCGACCCCAATGAAGATACCCAAAAGTACATTAGAGGCTTCTTGGCGAACTTGAAGTTGCTTCGTAATGTGCCTTTTCATTATTTAGTGCCACATGCTGCCATGTTGCCAGAGGAATCGCTAAAATTCTTCTATTTAGATACCAATTGGCTGAATGCTTTAGTAGATGGTGCATATAGCATAGGACGCTATGCGGCCAAAGAGAATAATACCACTATGCCGAATGAAATCGTATCGTTTAGCCAAGCTGTAGATGCCGCTTTTATAGATGATATGCAAGTCCATAGCCTAGCAGCAGCCCGACAGCATCGGGATTATATGTTCAAGTTACATCATGATTACAAACACATAAGTCCAAAAGCACTTCGCGATACTACACCGCCTGTTATCTCTGGTTTTTTGCTGCGCTCTAGTGTAGTGAGTGATTGGGATGATTTACAAGCAAATGCCTATAATGTTTTAGATCCTTCCACGAGTAGCCAAGAACTAGATATTTTCCGCTTAGAACAGCTCGCTGATGATATATTAATTGGGCTTTTCGTAGGCGATTTTAAGCAATTGGATATACATGAACCGCCGCAGGGCGTGCATTTTGGATTTGATAAAGGGACAGATGGAAAACTACACAAGCAGCTCCGAAGCCCCGATTCTAAAGGAGAGGCAGGCAACGTACCTACTGAAGATATTGCATTCAGAAAAGGCAGTAAGCGAGTAGTAGATATGGCAAGCCTATCGAAAGCCATTTTGAGCAACTTGAATCAAGGTGCAAAACCAGACTATACCGATGGCGCGACCCCAGCACTCGACCATCTACTCACTTCCGATTTTGCGCTACAAATGGTGCAAGGCGTGGGTATGGTACACTTCCAACGTCCCACAAAATCAACATCATAGGAATGTACATTTAATTTGTTTAGCATTCCATAAATCTTACTATCAAAAAGAAAAATCAGCATGGCTAACAATAATATAATACTACCACTACATATCGCCGCGATGCGCGTATCGCAGCAGGGAAATGACCAATTAGTAGCACAGGCAAGTACGGACTTCAGTAATGCTTCTGGTACCAGTTCTGCGGAATGGCTAGAAGGCTTGACGGATAAAACGGCTGCTTTGGACTATGGCGTACATCTGCATTGGTCGCTTCCCAATGTCTATGTGCACGGAAAAATAGAAAATGAAGAAATCACTTTTCGTAGCATTCCTAATCGTTGGCTAGTAGTGCGTTTTTTCAAAAATAATAATCCTAATTATACGCCCGACTGCGGCAACTACTCCAAAATGGCTTGGCTTATTCGCAGCAATAGTGTAGCAACAAATCAAGACAACAATGCGAATGCTAGTGAGGGGAATGGACTACAAACTACGGTTATTGGGTATCAATCGGGCAATGATAAATCTCCTTGTACGCTTGAATCAAAAATACTAGGCGATTTAACAAAACTAGGACTACCAGACTATAATCCAATTGGAGATACTGATTTCTTGCAAAATGAGGCAAGCGAAACAGCCGACCTAACAGCCGTATCTTATTACGGGACTTCTTTCGCAGCCTACTATATGGATAGCAATGGTGCATTGGGTTTGCATGATGCTTTATCCGATGCTTATAGCGATATTAATGCCTTTCAAAGTAATGCCAATTGCGTATTGTCTTATGCGGTTATTGGTTGGCACGATAATGCGGAAGAAGACTACTTTAATACTGTACTGAAAGCAAAATTAGAGGCTATTCCTGCCAGCGTAACGGGCGATGACTATGTGGAAGCATTCAATGACATCCTGAAAACAGAAAGTCAAATCACGCTATCTGCTAGTGCTGTCCAATCGCTAAAGGGCAATTTAGACCAAACGAATATGCTCTGTTTAGGCGTGACCGCACAAGTAGACATCAATATAGTACCTAATGCGTCCGATGCTACGGTGCATGTAAATGGCTATAAGGCAAAAGCTCCAGCTTTGGATATGGCTATTGGCAACAACTCCACCGAGGCACTATCTGCTTATTTTTATGAGCAATCGCAGGATCATAGCAAACGAAAGCAACTCGGTATTGATCCTGATATTTTAGATAATTCGCATCATTTGGAGCTGATTTTAAATGCCTTCCAATTAGGCGAACTTCGAAAATTAGACCATCGTAAAGGAGCAGGCTTGATACAGTTGGAAGATAGCATCCATAGTTTTGAATTTTCCCGCCTAAAAAGTGGTAGCACTTGGACGGTAAGCTATGAACATGACAATTCGGATAGCAATAGGCTAGATAATAGCTTCAATATTGCGAATCTTCCTACTGCTTTTGCTTATTTATTGGCTGAATTGAATGCGAAGCAAGCCCAATTTGACCAACAAACAGCAGAAGCCTACGATGCACAACATCAACTCTACCTAGGCTGGTGTAGAAATATGCAGGCGATGCAATATATCACTAACCCGCCCAAACCTGCTAAGCCTACACCTGCGCTCAATAGCAGTTCGTCGCCTTATATACAAACAGGGCTTTACAATCATGTAATGCCACTAATGGCACAGGCAGGTAAGCTCAATATGGTGAATTTTTCACCCGAAGCAGATGTCACCTTAGAACTCATGGAAGCCGACACTTATGACCTATTTATGCTATGGGACGAAATGAGTGATGCAGATGTTGAAAAGGCACATATTCCTTGCGAGCAAGTAGCCGTAGTGCAGGCAGATGGCAGTTTAGTAAAACTAAAACTACAAGAACTCCTCCAAACGCGTATCATGCTCCAATACGGGCAAGAGTTGTGTGATGGGGTGGCAGCAGAACTGCCTAAAGCACGCCCCGCTTTAGCGAAGGTGCATAACAATGTAAGGCAACTGCTTGGTATATCTCAGTTATTACTCGCTATTCAAAAGGAAGGTTTGGCAGAAAGCATACAAGCCGATTTGGATACTTGCAGCAGTCAATTAGCTAGTTTAAGAAAGAAAATCGCGGCATATAAGTATGCTGATGATAAAACTTTCGATCTGCTAGAGCTGGATGAAGTAATTGCCTATCTCAATATCTTTGAGGGCAATGTATACATCAAAGGGATGAACTATTGGAATGATAATGGCACCAGCGATGTCTATAACATTCTGCGTGACAATCCTGAGCAGATAAAGCAGCCCTTATTAGCTTGGTTGGATGCTTGTACGGCACTTATTAGCAAGACAAAAACACTCGTACAGACCGCTAACACCGACTTCAATAACGCAAAAAGTAAGGCAGCAGCAGCAGCTATC
Organism: Saprospiraceae bacterium; assembly: GCA_020629845.1. Classification (GTDB taxonomy): domain Bacteria; phylum Bacteroidota; class Bacteroidia; order Chitinophagales; family Saprospiraceae; genus JAAUTG01. The sequence continues at coordinate 5,441 of JAHDCQ010000073.1, forward strand.
ACTTTTTTCACAGCTAATGAAAATCAAGAATTAGAGCTACTGCTCAATGGCATATCAGCAACAGCCAATACCAATATTGAGGCACTAATTGCTCTCTTTGACACTTGGACAACACAAAATGTAAGTGGTGCTATGGATGCGATACTACAGGCTATAATGCCGCACCAATCTGCAGCCCAACAGTTGAGTTATTACCACAATGCACTTGCCTTGATGTTGCAAGTGATTTCGCCACAGTGTGTGCTAAAAAGCATCCCTGATGATGTGTATCACCAAGCACTCGATCCGAGTATTTGTCTGGTAGAAAATGTAAAAAATAATACCTCCGTACTTCAACCTATGCGACGCAATAGCAATGCCACGTACACGCCTTGTCGCATATCTGGAGAGTTGATGAGTGGAGCTTCGGACACACATTGCCTAATGCCTGATATTAGTAGCACAAGTGATTTAGGGCAAAAGCTGCAAGCCCTCGGTCTGCTAGATAGTGTCAATACTGCATTCAAAGAAATTGCGGTACTGAGCAGTCTAGATAATGATCAACTCTATAGCATCATAGAGACGTATCAAAGTAGTCAAATTACTACGATCAATGCGAATACAGACGCTGCCATTAATTTACCAGCAGCCAACACCAGCTTTGGAACAGCTACCACAGGCACACTACCATTTTATATCGGCATAGAAGTATTCAAAGCGGGGCAAGACAATCCATTCTATCCATTATTTATCACCTACGAGGCATTACTTAAAATGCCACATCTAAAAAATAGCGATGATAATTACGATGCTACTGCTTTGACCAGTCGCTATCAATTGGATGAGGGAGACGGCAGCGTGAGCAGCTACCATACCAATTTGCTTTATCAGCAAAATCAGCCTACAGCGAGTGATTTGGATCAGTACGTGAGTGTTAGGAACTATATCACGCTTTCTAGTCGCTCCACACAGTCGCTTAAGTATCAGATTGATGCCTACATTAAACAATACGGTAGCGACCTAGACCCTAAAGTGAAAGCAGATTTGGAAAGTGCCTCTTCTAGCCTAGAAAATAAAGTAGTGCTATCGCAAGCACTTAATGGCTTCAATGCTGCTTTGTTGCAAGAGTTTCAGACTCTTCAGTTGCCCATCAATAGCCCTTTCCCTACCAATGCCGTTACCAATCCATCTTCTATTAGTTTGAAGTGCAATGCAGAAGGTCCCTGGGGTACATTTAAGCCACAAGACCAATATCAGTATTGGGGAGACTACGATGGTACTTGGAATGCTACGATGCCAAGCTATCAAAATGTACCTTTTTCTCCTATACGAGCTGGCTTTATGGGGCTAAAAAATATTCAACTTATTGATAGCTTTGGGCAACGCCTCACTTATGACTTTAAGCAACAAGCTAATCAAGACTTAATACCAGCCGCATCGCTTAGTATCGAAACACACATTCAGAAAGATACTAGTGTGATGAGTGCGCTCACTGTGACTACTGATAGCAATGACTATAATCTACCCGTGGAGCTACCTCCACGTTTCGTAGAGCCAACACGCTTGCGGTTTTCATGGTTATCTGCGGATAAGCCTGTGGGAGCTGACTATTTCGAGATGGTACATCATTCACCAGAGCATAGTCCTATTTGTGGCTGGATAGTACCGAATCATCTGGATAATACCCTTGATTTATACAATCCAGATGGTTCACCAACGAAATATCTACGCGCCAGCGATGATAATAGTGTGATAAAAGAGTATAGTGTTCCAGGGCAGGAGTCGGCAAGCTATCACCCTATGATGGGAGGCTTAGTCACTAAAATGAAAGAACTCCAAAGTACGAATAATCAATTCTTTCAAGCACTTATGGACACTACTGAAGTAGCGCAAGGCTATAGTCATCCGCTAGGTGCTACCACCGACGACCATCTATCGGTATTCGTAGGGCGGCCGCTGGCAGTAGTACGTTTGCGCTTACGCTTAGAACGTCAGGGGTTAGCAGCAGTGAATACGGCAGAAGCTGCACTACCGAAACAATTGAGTAAGCAAACCTGTACCGATAAATTATCTAAAGATGAAATCACAGTCTTTAAGCCTAGTGATTTCAGCACACCAAACTACGATGAGGTAAAAGTGCCGCTTATGTTGGGCAATTTAAATGCGCCAGAAGATGGTTTAATCGGATATTTTATAGAAGGAGCAGACATGACTCCCACCTCCAAACTCCCACTGTACGCGGATGCCATTCGATATACCACCGATAAAAATATGGGTAATGTCATCAGTCCCCACAATAGTGAGACGGTGGCACTTAGTCTAAATAGCGAAGTCACGATTTGTGCCATCATAGACCCACGCGGAGCGATTCATGCAGCTACAGGAATATTGCCCGTGCAGCAAATTAAACTCTCGCCTGATGTGTATCTACACGCATTGAATAAACTAGCCTACTACTTCCTCAGCGCGCCTGTACTGACACAAGATTTCGCGCGCCAAGCTAGTATACAGGATACGATAGTGCTACCGATTGGAGAAGTACAAGGCTATGATTGGACTTGGATTCAAAAAGGAGATGCTACTATAAGCGATGCCGTAGTCGTGAAAAAAGTACAGCACGAAACAGAACTCGGCACCGCCCAATTACAAACGTTGGACGATGCAGACTATGCCGAAGCTCGCTTAGTAGAAGGCTGGTTGCGCTTGGCACATCCAAAGAAAGAGTCATAGCCGCTTTTGGGTGCAGAACTTAGGAATTTTAGATAGCCTCAAAAAGCCAATATTAAATGGAATTATCCCTTAATTGATTCTTTTGCGTGAATCAGTCCCCACCAATGAATTGGTGAGCTGAAAAGTCATAAGTCGAATAGTTTAGCCCACCATTTCAATGGTGGGGTATAGTAGAATCGATTAAGGGATAATTCCAATATTAAATATGTCATAATACAAGTATACAATGGGACTAACAGCAAGAGCAACAAGCATCGCACTTGAAGTAAATAAAACCGCTTCCTTTAGTATAAAGGAAGGGAAAAGCACCTCCGTAGTGCTTGATTTTGAGGTACAAAGTGGTACACTCAGCTTAGAGGCAGGCACAAAACTTAGCCTTCAACTCGATAAAAATCTGGCTGCGACTTGGTCTAGCATTGCAGTAAGTGAAGGCGAGACCAACTGGGCAGTAGTAGCGGGTTCAAAAACGGATACTACTATGACGTTAACGAATGCGAATGCGGTATCAGCTAGTTTTAGCATAGTTTTAGAAATGACTATCACCCTTGGCGATACACTGCAAAAAGGAGAAGTTAGCATTAGCAACGCACAATCGACCTATCTGGATTTTGATATTCCTGCTATTGATAATCTTAAAACAATTCCTCTTGAAATATGCATCGTCAAGCCTAGTGCAACAGGTGATTTTTCCTCTAGTATCTGTATAGCGAATGGAATAAGTAGGATGCTTTGGACACCTTTATTGGGTGAAGGGAACACCCCAACTAATACCATGTCTTTAGTACTGGCTTGGGATAATACGAAAGTCAGTCAAGAGCAAATACAATTATACCTCGATTTTCCAATTAATAAAGGCAAGACCAGTAAGCCATTAGTAGATAAAGACCATGCTGATTTAAAAGTAGTTTGGAATCAGGGAAAAACGGCGACATTTGGAGCATATAGCATCGGACAGCAAAGCCCCTATACCGATGCAAATGGAAATGACTATTTTCGCTATCCCATCACTATTCCAGCACTAGGAGACCGCAAAAACTTAGATTCTATCATCATCCAAATCACGAATTTAGTATGCCCTGCTCAGGGGTATTCTAGTGCTACGGAAAAGTCTGCTCAACTCTTCCTTTCTTGGCCAGCACCATCTAAATCTATTGAAGATGAAGACGCTATGATTTCGCATAGTTTTCCTTTCTTCAAACTGGCTGCGCCAACTATAGAAACACTCACAGTGAAAAATTCGCCTGCTTATACTCAGGAAGTAGACAATTATCAGCAATTAGCAAATCCTACGCCCGATAACGTAGTATTGAATTGGAAACTCAATGGAGATGCAAGTGCCACAGGCTTTAAGGAATATTGCTCTCAATTCAAATATAAAATCATATTACCCATTGAAAATAATGATTTTCCTGCTACTGATTTGACATCTGACAATTGGAACACCTTAGGTAATACATTAAGTTTATCGAAAATAATAAGTGGCAATCTCACTAACCTATTACCCATTGATTATGATGGGCAAATTACACTTAATGAAACCATTACACTTGAAATATATCCAAGAAGTGCAGATTACAAGTATAGTACAATTGTCGCTCAAAAGGACTTAGCAGTACAATACTACTATCCCACTATTTTTGTGGATAAACAAGCTACAGGCGCGAACAATGGTACTAATTGGACAGATGCATTCACCACTATTGATGCAGCCATAGATTTTTATCGACAACATAAGGAATGTAGTACTATTAAAATTGCACCAGGTAATTACACTATTAAAAATCAGGAAAACCTAGCAATAGATTTTACAAATGATATAGAGATTATAAAAAAAGAAAACACTTCTACCTCTACTACTATGATAAGTCTAGCAGATGGTATAACGGTAGCAGATTATACATGCTGGGAATTTCACAAAAAAGTAAGTTTCAAAAATATTCAGTTCTCAGATGTATTATTCCAATTTTCTGGAAGTGCTGCACTTGAAATAGATAATTGTTCTTTCCAGACTACGGATAAGCTAAAGTGCGAGGGTGCTATCATTAAACTCAATAATACGGATGGTAGTAACATACTGAATACATCTACTTTTGGGTGGAAAGACCGTAGCGGTATTCTCGTTTCTTCAGGAATAAATGCGAAATTTACACAATGTAATTTTATACAAAAAAATGCTGAAGCTAAGTATGCAATCAATGCTATCGCTGCTGCTGTAACAATTGATAAATGTATTTTTAAGACCAGAAGCGACTCTAAATCTAGCTCAATATTTCTGAATGATGATGATAGTAGGTCCTCTAATTATAATATCAAACATTCCGTCTTTATACTATACAGTACAGAAGCGGATACTAATGCTATTAAGATAAGCCAGGGGTTTTCTACGATAGAGAATTGTATTTTCAGATTTATGAATAATAGTACCACTAGGGCATTGTATAATGATGCGGGGCTTTCTTATATTCAAAAATGTCGGTTTATAGGGAATAATTTTGAGGGTTCTTCTGCCACAGACCCTATTATCTATTCAGGAGAAAATGCAGCTATTGGCGAACTTTCACAGTGTCGCTTTTATCACTTGGGTGAACGAGAGCTAATACGAGTGAACAGCTATCGGATGGGTACTTCGGACTGCTGCTCCTACAATCTATTTAGTGGAAATGGAAATATAGACAGTCAAACGCAATTAATCAACGCTAATACAAGTCTTATAGCTTGTGTTTTTGATAGAAAATCAGATCTAATTATAAGAAGATTAGATGGAGGTAGTAAGCAAAATGGACTGTACTATCATTTATTTCAACAAGATATTGACATACATGATTGTGGTCCTTTCGATGAGTCTGATAATAAAGTATTGGCTTATAATTCTGGACAGCGTGTTTATATGGACGATGATACGCTACAAGTAAATACATCTATTATTAATCAAATGGATTCCCCTCCTCGTTTCTTCATAAATGGCGACCCACTCCTACCAAAGTGGCGTGACTATGAGGGCGGCGATATTTCAGATGATATGCTGCCGTGGATTAAAATCTTCCTCCAAGTAAACAATGCCTCTACTATGAGCATACAATCGGGTAAAAAGATCACTTTCACCCTTGATGTTGAAGTAAAAAGAGGCATAGTATATTTAGAAAACGACCCAGTAATACTTCAATTGACTGGAAATTCTGCTGCAAGTTGGTCTAATATCGCAGTAAGCGAAGAGGAATCTAATTGGTCAGTCTACAATCAAACTGATAAAAATACGGTTACGCTAACAAATGCAAATCCTGTATCGGGCAGTTTTAGCATAGGTCTAGAAATGACTATCGCTCTCAGCGATACACAACAAACAGAAGGAACGCACTTCAATAATTTGCAGTCCGCCTATTTAGATTTTCAAATTCCTACTATTGATGATCCTGAAAAGAGAGGTATTAATCTAGCTATAAGCAAACCTGATTCGGAGGAGTGATGCTGCTTTTAGCCGAGTTCATTAAAGGTGCAGCAATTTTCTATTTGTCAATTTATACAAAACTAGATTTACTCACGCTGGACAAACAAAAAAGGCAGACCCTTCGGATGAGTTCAATAATAAATTGACCTCATCCAAAAGAAGTCTGCCTTATAAACTAGGTATGTTTTAATGCTAGTTCAAACTAACTGGTGTGTCCGTCATCACCCCTAAGTGGTTGCGGTGACGAATAGCAATGTGATAAGTACCTGGTGCAATACCCGCAAAGTTTACGGCTGAAACCCCATCTGTATCTACTACATTACCATCGGCAAGTAAAAGCGCGGCACGGCTTGCAAGCACAGTAGTACCTGTGCCATTGTCGCGAACTTCTACAATAACCCAATCAATGACTGCCTTCGCACCAGTGACTGCTAATACGCCTGCATTGGTTGCCCCTGCCGTGCTACAACCACTAAAGGCGTAACCTGTTGCAGAATAAGGCTCCGTCATAGGAAGTAAACTAGCTGCACGTAAGTCATCTTGCATCAAAGCACCACTCAATGGGCCTTGTAAGAATACCTTTGGTGCAATAGATACGCCTTGTGGCTCTAATGCTAGACCAAAGTCCATTAGTCCTGTACCGTTATAAGTTGCTGCGTACGTCCAATCTGAGCCATAAGGAGCGATTGTTGGTGCAGTATAATTACGAACATCCGATGTTGCTGGTGTAGGCATATCGTTTAAGGTGTGCGTATGCATCAAGTTGGCACGAGATAAGCCTGAAGCAGTTGCCCAGCCTGCAATCTCTGCTTCGGTGTAGTAAAGACTAATCTCGAAGCTACCCGCAGGGTTTGGATTCGTTGGTGTCACTTGGAAGGTTTTATCTACTACGTGGTCAGGTTCGCAAGTTGTCCAACCATTGCTTGCTCCTGTTCCTGCACGTTCTACTTCTACCGTTGTACAGCCATAATCATGTGCGGTCAAGTTCTTGATACGTGCCATGATGTTGCCTGTTGCAGGGTCGTAGAAATATACTTCATCATTTGGTCCTAGATGTTGCTCATCGCCTGAGCCTGTATTGACAGGACTTTGTACGGCTATACTTACATTACCTGTAAGTTCTACATTATCAATAGCCCACCAATAATCCCATTCTGCATCATAATAGAATCGAATTTGCATATTCGCATTCGCATAAGCATCTGGAATAGCAATAGACTGGGCATCAGGAGCACTCCATCCGCCTTGGTCTCCACTTCCTTGTGTAAGCGTATAAATATTTTGCCAAGTAGAGCCATCATATACTTCTATGGTAGCTGTTTCATTGTATCCAGCATTGTATACTCTGAAATATTGGTCAAAATTAAGCATCATACCTGTTGCTCCAGCCGCATTGATGACTGGTGAATAGAGATATTCCTGTGAGCTACTTCCATTGCCTGCTGCGTCACTATCTACCATAGCAAAAGGAGTGCCATCCAAAGTGCTGCCGTTATAGTTTGCCGTAGCTGCCCAAGTGAATGCATTGCTGCCACCATCTGTTACCGTCCAACTTCCAAGTCCACCATCGAAGTCTTCACTCAATAAAGTACCCGTTCCGCCTGTGCTTGGTGCAAAATCATCATCATTGACGGTAAGCGTAAAGGTATCATTCGTACCTACAGAAATGCCACCACCCGCAGCAGATGTAATAGTAAGCACAATTTGTTCATTTGCTTCTATTACCGCATCGGCCTCTACTGTGATACTTACAGCTTGTGGCGTGTTATAGTTGGCAGGTGTGAACGTAAGCATAGTTGGTGAAACGGTAACACCAGGAGGCGCGGAAATAGTGACTACTGTATTTGCAGTTGGTTCTAAGCGTACCACTACCATCGCATTCACCGTTTGGGAAGTACAACCATCTCCTTCTGATACGCTTTCTTCTGTAGTCATGAATTCTACCAATGGCATTGGTAAATCAGGTAGCGTATAGCCACAATCCGTCAATGCGGTATGAATAGCTGAGAGCTGCGCGGTAGTATAGTTTAAGTTAATAGCCGCTTGGTATACTGCATTGGCAGCATCGTTTTGGTTAGTAGAACCATTGGTCATACCTAACCCTTCCCAGAAAATTTTGTCTGTTTCTTGCTGGCCAAGTTGTTCCCATACATCGAGCATACAAGTTGCCCATATTTGACCATCGGTATGTATTTGATTTACTAATCCACCAGGATAGCCTGGTCTATAATTTGCTGAACGACCACCCCAACATTCATTATGTCCATCCCAATTGAATATCCAATAGTATTGTGGGTCAGCAGTAGTCCAATTACCGATGCTTCTATTATAGGAGCCAGCCCAATAATCACCACAACCTTCACTCAATCCATCTACTTGTGATAGACCTCCACCTGTCACCCAATCGTGTAATGCATGCCCAAGCTCATGATGAATTACATCCGAGTCTTCTCCATCATCCACACAACCTTCTCCAAAAACTACTGCTCCAACACCACCTGTATAATACGATTGGTCTTGCCCATTTGCACCATGTGGATCGAACCTCGCACCACCACTATATTGCGTGGGTGTAATAGCACAACCTAAGGTTACATTCAAATAGCGCATTGACCAATCAATATGGTAGTAAATATTAGTCGCTTCAAAACCGTCATCTTCTCTGTTGAAGACAAAAGCAGAACTCGCTTGTGAGAAATCACCTTTATTTGGAGCATCTTGCTCAAAAAATTGCGCCCAAGGACCTACTAAAGAATACGTACCACCTGAAAGCGTAATATCTTGTAATGTATAAGTGAATACTTGACTAGCCAAATCAGGAGTATTTGCATCATTACCATCCGTATAGCCACCAGTACCGTAGCTTACGGTTGCAGAAGAAAGCGGGTCTGGATCAAAAACGGGGCCAGTACCTGTTGCAAAAACAATTTCGCCCGTAGCCGAGCTATATCTAGGTGCGTGATGCGAGTGTCCATGTCCGTGTCCATGCTTACAAGAGTCATCGTGGTAGTGTGCCACATCCATTGCCTGGAAAAGCTCTCCAGTCAATGCATCTACTTTTACTTCCCATTCACCCGTTGGCTGATCTGCAATAGTATTTACTTTGTAGGCTAGGCGTGCATTACCATTATGCCAATCTACGATTAAGGTCGTTTTTTGATAAGACATATTGCCTCTTGCGTTGATTTGCTGCACGGCTCTACTTGCTGCAAATTGAGGCGTGATGAGTGGAAGCGTAGTTTCCAAGTTAATACCCGCTCTGAAATCGGTAGCAACAAATCGAACCACAAAATCATTATCCATATTGACCGTGATCTCCGACTTATTTACGGGAATTCCTTTGTAGTTTTGACGTAATCGTACTGTAATTCCTGAGTCTGATTTACGCACTAGATGCACCCTCAAGTCTTGGATTTCTTCTTTGGTGATTCCAAGTACTCCCTGATTGGCATTGACCCATTGTAAGGCTCTAGCTTCAGGCGTAGTTGCATTGGTTTTATAGTTTAAATCATATAGGGATAAAGGATAGCCCGTAATTTTACTGTACCGAATATTGTCCTTTAATTCCCAAGCTTCGGAATAATCAACAGCTACTCGGAAACTTCTTGGTTCAGGCGCTTTTTTTGCTAATAGTTGTTGTGGCAACAAAGCACAACACGAGAAGAGCAACAGCAATGTTGCAAAGTTCTTGATACACATATTTCAGCTTATTTATAGTTGAAGAATGTACGCTATATGTTATATAGCATTCAGAATATAATTTTTTTAAAAAAAACAAAAAACGAATGTATATATCGGGTGAGTTTAATTGAAGCGAAATTTACAAAACTTTATGTAAAACCTACTTAGTATTAGGATTAATTCTTGGAGAATGTCGAATCAGTAACGAATAGGCGTAAAAACTAGACAACGATTATCTTTGTTTTAGATAGGAGTTTTAACAAAATATGTTCTTCGATTCCCCTATGGAACACAATCGAAAAAAATGAAGCAGGCAATCAAAGAAACACATTACGACAATAAGAAAAATCCAAAATCACAGTTCGATTTGGTGCGGGTGGAGGATATTTTGTTTAAAAAAAATCCGAAAGACCATAATCAATTCAAAAATCATAAAGTTTCGTTTTACGTAATTATGCTAATTACTAAAGGTGCAGGTACGCACAGCATAAATTTCCAAGAACACAGCTATCGTGCAGGAACACTATTTACAATCAGACGAGATAGTATTCATAAATTCTACAAAAGCGATGCAAATGGAAAAATGCTAGTATTTACAGAAGAATTTGTGATACAATATTTAAACGAGCCTCAAGCCTTAAAACTATTCCACCTCTTTAATGAACTTTTGGGGGCTTCTAAGCTACAGTTATCACAGGAGGAATTTATTGAAGTAATGGAGTTGATATATCAAATTGAAAAAGAATATTTTGATATAAACGATACACATTCTTTAGAGATTATCAGGGGATTATTGCATGTTTTAACTACAAAACTATTTCGGATAAAATCAAAAGGATATGAGTTTTTTGAAGATAATAAATACCTTACTCAACTGATTTTCTTCCAAAAATTAATCGAACGTGATTGCTTTGAAAACAAAAAGGTAGCCTACTACGCCAAAGCCATGAATGTTACCACAAGAACACTTAATAATATCACCCATAGCATCGTCCACAAGTCGGCAAAAGCGTTCATCGATGAGATTTTGATTACTCAAATCAAGGGATTATTAGTAAATTCTCAATTTACGATGAATGAAATTGCCTACCAAGCAGGCTTTGATGACCCAACCTACTTTTTCAAATATTTCAGAAAAAGAACAGGGTTTTCGCCGAAGCAATTCAAGGAAAAACTCTAATGCAAAATCAAGTCCTTACTTTCCGATTTTTCCAGTAAAAATGTATCTTTTTACCCTAGTTTCCTTTCGAGACTAATCTACCTTTGTACTAACTATTCTTTCAGCATTACTTAGTCATTTAGAGGATGGAAGTGCCTTTTAAAATATTTCGAGTAAATCAGGGGTTAGCGAAAAAGTATGCACAAAACAATACGCAAGCACATCGGCATACCCATGAAGAAATTTTGATTTCTATAAAAGGCGATGCAGAACACATTGTGGATTTTAATACGACGACCTTAAAATCTCCATTTGTTAGTTTCGTTACAAAAGGAAAATCACACCATCTTCGGCCTAAAAAAGATACTGAAAGTGAAGGCTATGCCATCTTATTTCAGAGTGAATTTGTTTCAGAGACGATTTTTCAGTTATACCATCTGTTTTATGATAATGCGCACATTATGTTCTCCAATAATCGAGAATTTGAGCGAATTATTACTCTATGCGAACTCCTTGAAAAGGAAACGCAGCAAGAAGAACCAGACTATTCCATCATTCGCAGTTTATTAAGTGCTTTACTCAGCATAATAGAAGCGAAAAAAAGAAAAGCATTAGAAGATAGTTCAGTAAATAAGCAAGAGCAACCTTTCGCCAAGTTTCTACAAATATTGGAAGAAAATTTTCATCGTCCAGTGGGGGTATCTTTTTACGCTGATAAGCTATTTATGAGTAGCCGAAATCTCAATTTGATATGTAATCAGGTATTACAAAAAAGTGTTTCGGACATTATACAAACCAGAAAACTCACCGAAGCAAAAAGTCTATTAGCAACTACAAACAAGTCTATTTATGAAATAGGTTTCGAGTTGGGGTATAAGGAAAAGGCATATTTTTCAAGTGTTTTTAAAAAGAGAACAGGGCAAACTCCTTCGGAGTTCAGGAAGGAAACAAAGAAACTATTTTCCTAAAATTACAATAGTTTTTCGGATTTTTAATACCTATTCCTATTTCAAAATATTCAATTTTGCGATAGACATAAACGCAATTTTTTTTGCCGATGCCCCTAGCACTCCACTTCAACACGATGTGTATTGACGTACACAAATCAGTCTGGCATACTTGATAAAGCTACGAACTCAAGAGCGGAAAGGCATTCCACTCTAAAGGGCAGTGCTATGTTGTCACCATTAAATATCATTCATAAAGTCTAATAATCGAACTACAAATTCAACAGAAATTATGACAAACAAAGAAGCAGTAATGGCTTTTTACAAAAAAGCACTAACGGTAAACAGCGAAACTCGACCTACGGCGGTGTTATCCCCCATTTTAGCAGAAGGTTATAAATCATCGGGTTCTGTGGAAGAAAAAAATGCACAGCAACTGATGGGACAATTAGAGTTTTTCTGGAAGCTCATTCCTGACTTAAAGTGGGAGCCTCAAGAGGTAGTCCATGAAGGGGACAAATTCGTTGTGCGAAGTATCGCTTCTGGAACACCAAATGGGGACTTCATGGGGGTGCCTACGGATGGCACAAAATCCTTCAAGATTATGACGATGGATATGCACACCGTCAAAGATGGAATGATTACAGCTACGCACCACATCGAAGATTGGAGAACAGCAATGAAACAATTAAAATCATGAGACAACTAACTTTATTTCTTGGTCTACTATCCATGATAGTATTAGTAGGCTGTAATACCCAAAGCAACCTATCCACTACAAATTCAGCAGCAATGATGAAAAATAAAGAAGCGGTAATGGCTTTTTACGAAAAAGCCCTAACAGTAAATAGTGCAACTCGACCTACGGCGGTCTTATCTCCTTTGATGGCAGAAGGCTACAAATCTACAAGTTCATCAGGAGTGAAGAATGCAGCGCAACTGATGGGACAATTGGAGGCTTTTTGGAAGATGATTCCTGACTTGAAATGGGAGCCACAGCAAATAGTAAACGAAGGGAATGTATATATTGTAAGAAGTAAAGCCTCAGGAACACCAAATGGCAATTTCATGGGCTTACCTACGGATGGTTCTAAGTCTTTCGAAATCATGACCATTGACATGCATACCATGAAAGATGGAAAGTTTGTCAGCACCAATCATGTGGAGGACTGGGCTACTGCTATGCAGCAACTAAAGCCTAAAATGGAGGAGAAAGATGATCCAATTGCTATTGCCAATGCTTTCATGGGAGCAATGGGCAAAGGAGATATGGAAGCAATGATGGCTTTGATGCACGAAGATATGGTTTGGCAAAATGCAGGCGACCCTGCTGTGCCGTGGATAGGTCCTTGGGATGGTAAGCAAACTATTCTGAACGATTTCATGCCTAAATTCGGAGCAGGCTTCAAAACCTTGAAGTGGGAACCAAATGATGCGCTTTCAGGTGGCGACACCGCCGCATTCTTTGGGCAAATGATAGGTGAATTGACCAACTCTGGTGAAAAAACGAAAGAATTTACTTATGCTTTACGCGTAAAAGTAAAGGATGGTAAAGTGATATTATGGAACTGGTTCGAGGATAGTTTTGAAGTTTCTCGGGCTTATCATGCTAAGTAAATAGAAGTCCGCTCGTCTTTCCTTACAACTTTTAGGAAAGACGAGCCAACTCCAAACAATAAACATAAACACCCTTTCCGTCTACTCTATTCT
>JAHDCQ010000489.1 GCA_020629845.1 Saprospiraceae bacterium
CGTTCTTCAATAATCAATTGCAAAATCTCTTTCTCCCGACGCGAAAGCCGTGGAAAAGGACTCTGCTTCCGCTTCCGTGCACCAGCTAGATTATCCATAATAATCGTATTCACCTCTGCCGAAAAATAGCGTTCGCCATCGTACACCGTCTTTATGGCGGTCAGTAGCTCTTCTTTGCCTGCATTTTTGAGCAAATAGCCTTTCGCGCCTTGCTTTAGCATCATTTTGATAGGACTAATCTCACTTAGCATGGACAGTGCAATGATGTGCAAATCGGGCTGCTGCGCGAGGAGTTTTTTACAACTTTCGATGCCATTCATTTCGGGCATATTAATATCGAGTAGTACGACATCGGCTTTTAAGGTTCGTAGTTGTTCAATCGCGTCCACTCCATTCCTAGCAGAACCTACGCATTCAATTTCAGCATCATTTTGTAGCAACAAACTAATGCCATCAATTACCATCTGATGGTCATCTACTAGGAATACTTTTATCATGGAACAGAATAACTACTTTTTAAGAGCAATTGAATCAGCAGGCAAATTGAGTTGCCTGCTGATTTTTAGTATATTTAGAACAAGCTGAGAAACGGAAAACAGCCTCCCGTCTCATTCCTTCATAAGGATGCCTTCGCCTGCGCGATTGCTGCATCCAAACCGCTTGCATCTTTACCACCTGCGGTAGCAAAAAATGCTTGTCCACCGCCACCACCTTTGATGTTTTTAGCCAATTCGCGTACGATATTGCCTGCGTGTAGGTCTTTTTCTTTCGTCAAAGCTTCGCTAATCGTCACCATTAGTTGTGGCTTGCCATTCACCTCTGCCCCAAATACAATGACCGCATTCCCCACTTCTTTTTCCAACTGATAGGCTAGATTCTTCAAAGCCTTTGCATCACCCAGTGACACTCGCGTAGCCAAGAAATTAACCCCATCTTTCGACTCGAATTGCGCTTTCAGTTCGCCCTTCATCGCACTTGCTTGTGCGGCTAGAAGTTGCTCTACTTGGCGTTGCAATTTCTTATTTTCATCTTGTAATGCGCTTACGCTCTTTGCTGCATTTTTTGGATTTTTAAAGAGCGTTCGTACCGCATTTAGTTCCCCCAACTCCTTATTGATAAAGCTTTCCGCAGCATCAGCAGTCACCGCTTCTAGGCGACGTACACCCGCAGCGATGCCTGATTCACTTAATATTTTGAAATAGCCTATTTCGCCCGTAGCATCTACATGGCAGCCTCCACAGAGTTCGCGGCTATAATCGGGATCGAAGGTAATCATGCGTACCGATTCGCCATATTTTTCGCCAAATAGCATGGTCGCGCCTGCCGCTTGTGCTTCTGCAATCGGGATGTTGCGCGCTTCGCCAAGCGGAATATTTTCACGTACTTTCTGGTTCACAATAGCTTCTACTTGCGCCAACTCTTCCTCCGTCATCTTAGAGAAATGGGAAAAATCGAAACGCAAATATTTTTCATTATTCAAGGAACCTTTCTGTGCAACGTGGTCTCCAAGTACCTGTTTCAAAGCTGCGTGTACGAGATGCGTTGCCGAGTGATTATTTTCCGTTAGTTCGCGTTTGCGTTCATTCACTTCTGCACTCACCCAAGCCGTCATATCGCTCGGTAGTTGCTTCACGAAGTGGATAATCAAGTCGTTTTCCTTCTTGGTATCGAGTACGGGTACTTTTTCATTGCCTACAAACAGCAAGCCCGTATCACCTACCTGTCCCCCACCCTCTGCATAGAAAGGCGTTTTACTAAGCACGATTTGATAGCGGTCGCCCTTCTTGTCTTTCACCGTACGATGCTTCAGAATTTTCGCGCCCTCTATTTTTAGATTATCATAGCCCACAAATTCAACATCGCCTTCTTCTAGCACCATCCAATCGCCCACTTGCTTCTTCGCATCCGCACGCGAGCGTTCTTTTTGTGCTTGCAAGGCTGCATTGAAACCCACTTCGTCCACATCCAAAGCGCGCTCAGATGCCATAAGGCGCGTCAGGTCAATCGGAAAGCCATAAGTGTCAAATAATTCAAAAGCAGCTTGTCCATCAATCACGCCATTGGACACCTTTATATTATCAAAGCGCGTCAAGCCAGCATCGAGGGTACGTAAGAAGGATTTTTCTTCTTCCAAAATCACTTTAGCCACAAAATCTACTTGCGCTTGCAGCTCTGGAAAGACATTTGCGAACTCACTCGCCAATAGCGGCACGATAGTGTGAATAAAAGGTTCTTTAATATCCAAAAAGGAATAATAATAGCGCACCGCACGACGCAAAATACGACGCACTACATAGCCCGCGCCTGTATTACTTGGCAATTCGCCATCTGCAATCGTGAATGCAACTGCCCGCGTATGATCCGCCACTACGCGCATTGCGATGTCCGTTTTTGCTTCGCGTTCGTAGCTAAAGGTGTATTTCTTACCCGATTTTTCTTCTATGTACTTAATAAAAGGCGTGAAAATATCGGTAGCATAATTAGATGTTTTGCCTTGCAAAGCCATCGTGAGTCGCTCGAAGCCCATGCCCGTATCAATGTGCTTGGCTGGCAATTCTTCTAGGCTGCCATCCGCTTTGCGATTGAATTGGATAAAGACCAAGTTCCAAATCTCCACCACTTGCGGATGATCCATATTAACCAAGCCTTTGCCGTCCACTTTAGCACGATCTTCGTCCGAGCGTAAATCTACATGGATTTCAGAACATGGCCCGCATGGACCTTGCTCACCCATTTCCCAGAAATTATCCTTTTTATCAAAATAAAGAATACGATTCGGGTCAATCCATTTTTTCCATAATTTTACCGCCTCGTTGTCGGGTGCAAGTCCTTCTTTTTCGTCGCCCTCGAATACACTCACGTAGAGGCGATCCTTGGGGATTTTATAGACATCGGTAAGCAATTCCCATGCCCACTCAATCGCTTCTGTCTTGAAATAATCGCCAAACGACCAATTGCCCAACATCTCAAACATGGTATGGTGGTAGCTATCTATCCCTACTTCCTCCAAGTCGTTGTGCTTACCACTCACCCGAAGACACTTCTGCGTATCGGCTATTCGACTGGCTATTG
>JAHDCQ010000074.1 GCA_020629845.1 Saprospiraceae bacterium
CAGAGTCTTCGCATTCAATCTTTGACTTTTGCAAAAATTGTCAATGAACCAAAAACTAAATGAAATCGTAAATAGTATGGGAATTAATGAAGCGTAAGTTTTTAATACAAAAGCAGTTTCATTCACATCCATCTCTACAAATAAATGCATTAATAAAATTAAAACTAAAATTCCAAATACTATAATGGAAATTTTTTCACTAAAAAAAATCAAATGACTAAAAAGTGTCAATATTAAAGTCGAAATTAAGATGTTTTGAGAGGGATAAACTATAGTTTTTTGTTCTTCACTGAATTTTGAACTTATAAGAAAAGTTATGAATGGGATTGTTACTATAAAGGAGACTACAGCTAAAGTAATAGTTTGAATACCTCGAAAGCCTAAACTTTCTACAAAAAAAATTAAAGACACAGGAAAGAGGTTCGCAATTATAGTAAATGATACTACCATATATAAATTACTAACAATACTATTTGATGTTATCTTGATTTTAGATTGTCTTCTCAACCATCTCAACTTATACCAAATTAGTATGGCACACCAAAAAAAAACTCTTGCAATAGAACTATCTAATTTCAATTCTTTGCCTACAATCAAATACAGTACTAAAGTAGTGGAAATACAAAGAATAGTAAAGTTGATAGTAAAAACATGAAGTCTAATGCTCCAGATGTAAGGGTAATTTATTAATAGATAATTATCTAGCTTTCTTAAAAGCTTCAATTTTCTAATTACTGTTAGATTTTCATTTAGTTTGGTAATGTTTGATGTAATGGCTACGTAAATAGATTTTAAAGAAAATGCTAGCGTAAATGCTGCCACCACAAGAAGAAAAGAGATAGCAATTAAATTTGTTATTAAAAACAATGCTTTAGGGCGGAATGACAAAATAATTGTGGGGGATACAAAAGCCAAGACATTTACAAATAAGATTGTGGCAGATAAAGCTCTATATAGGAGTGATGATAAGTAATTTTTTATGGAGCCTGTGTTGATTGGAATTGCTACTAACTTTTTGATAGGGTAGAGAAATACTGTCACAAACATTATTATTATTATTATCATTATTGACCAATGAAGATAAAAGACTGCTAATAATCCTAATCCAAACATAATAGGAGAACCAAATGCTAGAGAAAATAATAAGTAATAATGTAGTTGTGATTGCCAAATGAAAGGATAATGAATAAGCAACCAATTATCCAATTCTTTAAACTTGCGTACAAACCAATTATTGGATAATATGTTTTTAAGTCGGCTCATAGATCAAAAAGTTTTTTGACGGATTGACTAATATTTCGGAAATAATGCAAGGGAATATCATTATCCAAAAAGTATTGTAGCAGTTGGGCGTAGTTGATGTTCAAATCGGTAGTGATGACATGAGAAATGCCAGTATGGTAGAGTTTTTGATAGGGCAAGTTCGCCAATCGTTGCTTTAGGGTTTTGGTATTGAGGTCGGTATTAAACTCAAAGGTGTTGTATTGTCGTGCCGCACCCAATTGGTCTAATGCACCATAGAAGGACACCTCACCCTGCTTCAAAAATAGGATTTTATCGGAGACCGACTCGATTTCGTGTAGGTGCTGCGAACTCAATAGAATCGCCATCGGGTAGCGGAAACTGCTTGCCATGTTACGCAAGTCCTTCAAAACGATGAGTTGGGTTTTTATATCCAAATTGGCGAGTGGCTCATCAATGATTAATAGCTTGGGCTTCCACACCAAAGCCTTCGCTAGGGCAAAGCGCAACTTAAAACCACCCGATAGCTCGCGCCAGCGTTTGTTGAGGTGTTCTTCTAAGCCCAGCCGTTGTATGATGTAATCTACCTCTAGGTCGTTATCCTTACCACGTATGCCATGAATAGCGGCTTCAAACTGTATCATTTGTTTCAGCGAATCACCCCAAGCAGGCAGTTCTTGCGGGATATAAGCGATATTTTCCTTGACTCTGTACCAAGTAATATTGCCTGCCTTGCCACCCTCAAAAGCAGGATAGGTAAGCTTACCATTATCGTTTAGGAGTTCACCCGCCACGATATTGAGCAGAGTAGTTTTACCATTGCCATTTTCGCCCACCACGCTCACTATTTCGCCTAAGTGCAGTTGCAAATTGATGTCGCGCAGGGAAAAGCCACTGCGTTTGTAGGTCTTATGAATGCCGTTGGCTTCAAAAACGATGTCTTTAGGCGCGTTTTGCTCGGCAAAATATTGTTCTACCTTCTGTACTGCTGCTTGCTGCGCTACGGTAGCTTCGGATTGTGCATTGTTGAGGTGATCTTGCACGATTTTATTCACCAAATCGAGCATTTCCGTTTGTACAATCTGTTGTTGTTCTTGTTCGGGGGCTTTGGTATAGCTAAGTTTTAGAATCAGGGCTTCGTGCTTGAGTTTATTGGTGGCGGCGTATTGCTTCGCAAAGTCAATAAGTGTCTTCGCGCCTTGTGTGGCGTTCTGCTCAATGTCGCGTTTGAGTGTCTGTGCGATATGTTGGATAGTTTGGCTCATCAGGCGGCAAGGTTTTGTGATAATCTATCCATCATGTCATCCATGAAATCGAGGATTTGATAGAGGAGTTTGCGGCGTTGTTGGTCGGCGAGCTCGAAATTGAGTACGCCTCTGCGTTCTTGGCGTTCTAAGCGGTTGTAGGAGTGACTGATGACGATTACTTCTTTTTTATCTTCTTTATCATCGGAAAAGTCGCGCACGAAATCCAATAGCAGCTTCATCGCTTCTGGCACTTCGTCCGAAGCAATGTGTACTTGGATGACATCCATTCTTTTCGTTATGTTGTTAGAGTCACTCAATCCAGATTGGCAATGTTGGTTGTTCCGACAATGGGGCTAAGATAGGGTTTTCTGTTTAATATCAATAAGCCACCCGACTATCCTCTAAATTCAAATTGGTGATATTCCGATAAATGTCTGCCAAAGCAAAGCATGAACGCAAGCTCCTCTCAAGTCGAATTCATCCGCACGATTACGGATATACGCGATGAATATTTTTTGCAAAGCATCAAATATTTCATTGCACAACGTCAGTATTTGCGGAAATTTCAGGTGTTTTCAGAAGCGGACTTTTGGAAAGTTATTGCTCTTTTAAAACAGCTTCTGAGCAATTGCTGTAAGATACTAACTTCTTGCTTACTCTCTGAAACAAATGAATGGGGGAGTAGATATACAAAAAATCATGGAGTAATATTGAAAACTATGATGAACGGAGTATCTTGCTAAAAAATTTACAGAAGAACAAAATCAAACACATGAGATATATTCTATTCGCTTTACTAATAAGTTTTGTAGCTTGTAATTCCAGTAGTCCTTCAGTGGAAGCGGCTGTGGAAACGCCAACTGACCCTAAAGCCGAAAAGACGGTTAAGACTGCAAAGTTATTACCACCAAAACAATTTGCGGCCGCATTAGCAGCTAATGCCTCTGCACAATTAGTAGATGTCCGTACATTAGATGAATACCGAGCGGGCTTCATAGATAATGCGGTAAATATTGACTTTTACGATAAAAAGTTTGCGGACAACCTACGCGCACAACTCAATCAGAAGCACCCCACTTTTGTGTATTGTAAAAGCGGTGGCAGAAGCGGCAAAACCGCGCAGCAACTTCTCCAAATGGGCTTCACCGATGTCTACGACCTACAAGGCGGCTACACGGCTTGGATACGTGCACAACAAAATGAACTCCCTAGCACACCAAAGGTAGAAGATCATTAAATAATGGAAAATTGAAAATGGAGAATTAGTGTATTCTCCATTTTCAATTTTTAATGCTCAATTCAGTCCATGATTTTTGTAACAGGTGGTACAGGCTTTCTTGGTTCTTATGTGTTGCGCTATTTGGTGCAGCGTGGCTATACAGATATTCGTGCCTTGAAGCGTCCGAATAGTCCAATGGATTTGGTGGAAGAAATAGCAGATAAAATTGAATGGTTTGAAGGCGATGTAGAGGACATCATTCGGCTAGAAGATGCCATGCAAGGTGTACGTCAAGTCTATCATGCCGCGGCAGTAGTGTCCTATGATGATAGAGATGCCAAGCAAATGTTCGCCGTCAATGTAGAAGGTACGGCAAATGTGGTCAATGCTGCGCTACAAGCAGGGGTGAAAAAATTAGTACATATTAGTTCGATAGCAGCTTTGGGGAAAACCAAAAATGGGCAGCTTATTTCCGAGACGACGAACTGGCAAGAGGAGGGATATACTACCAATTATTCGCGCAGTAAACACTTTGCAGAGATGCAAGCGTGGCGCGGCTTGGCAGAAGGCTTAGATGTCGCAATTCTGAACCCTTCGGTGATTTTAGGAAGTGGCTTTTGGGAAAAAGGCCCTGCTAAAGTCTTTTTGAATGCTTGGAATGAATTTCGCTTCTACCCAATGGGTGGCACAGGCTTCGTGGATGTGCGCGATGTGGCACGCCTCGCTATCCAACTCATGGAAAGCGATATTTCGGGCGAACGGTTCATTGCGAATGCCGAAAACTTGCCAACAGAACAACTGATGCGCCGTATCTCAGGTGTTTTAGCTAAAAAACAACCCTCCACAAAAGTCACGCCTTTTATTCAAGGTATTGCCTGGCGTGCGGCTTGGGTACAAGGTCGCTTGACGGGTAAACGTCCTTTTATCACCCGCGAAATAGCACGCCAAAGCAGCCAAACAAGCCGCTATGATAATAACAAATCCCTTGCTCAACTACAATTTCAATATACACCTATTGAACGCACAATTCAGGATACTTGCGCACAACTTCAGGAAGCAGCTAAGGAAGGATTTAAGGCTAAAGCTTTGGAGTTGATTTAATTTATGGTTTTCTGGCAAATCTCGTGACAAAGTCGAAGAAAAGGAATATATAAGGAGCAGAAAAATTAGAAGATTCTTCTATCAAAAAACACCCACAAGCTTGCGCCTGCAGGTGTTTACTTCAAGTTGTCTATGTCGCTACGGGGTAGTGGAAGTGAAAGGGCTTCCGTGTAGCGTCATTTTCTAATTAAATCAGGTTCTTGCGATACTTATTTAGTTGATCTTCTAAATCATGTATCACTTGTTCGTAGTTCTTTTGCCCCGCTAGGAGCGCCTCGTACAGTTCTTTATATTCCGATTGATTATTCAAAACGACATATTGACTGTTCAACTTTTCGTATTCTCCCTTTAGCTTATCGCGTTCGCGCTCAAGTTTCTCTATTACTATTGTTGTATTCCGCTGTGCTTCCAACAAGCTCTCGTATCGGCGCTTGTAGGACTCCGAGTCGGATTTCAAAGTGCCGCTTATTTGACGAAGATTTCCTAATTCACCACTCATTTCTTGATTGCTGCTGCGTACCAACTGCAATTCTGACTGGTATTTATTGGCGCGTTCTTGCTCGCCGTTTAGTCGTTCACGTAATCGGTTCAAGTCGTCTTCCAATCTGCTATACTTCGTCTGCCAGCTATCCAACTGCGCTTTCAATTGTCCAACATTTCCTTCGTGTTGGTCGCGGTAGCGATCGTAATTGAGACTAGTGGTTGCCCACTTGTCTTTCGCGCTATTGAGTTCTTGTGCAAGATTTTCATTTCTAGAACTCATTGTTCGCAGACGCTCTTCCCACTGCTGTGCAGTCAGGTCGCGCTCCTGGTTAAGCTGCTCCAAGCGACTGCTTAGGCTGTGCTTGTCTGTTTCTAGATTGCGTAGTAGCGTCTGGGTTTCGTCTAGTCGTCGTAGCAAGTCCACATTTCTGTTTTCTATTTCTGCTAGGCTACGCTTTTGCTGGTCGCGCTCATTGGTGAGTGCTTTCACGGTTGCTTCTTGCAATTCGCTTTGGCGTACTAGCTTGTTGTACTTGCTTTCTAAGTCGCTGATAGCTCTGCTCTTTTCTATTGCTATCTGTTCGCTGGACAGTTGCTGCTGCTCTAACTGCTGGAGTAGGGTGTCGTAGCGGTTTTGCAATGCGGTGATAGCATTACTTTTCTCTGCCAACTGTGTCTCTGAAGACGATTGCTGATATTGAAGTTGTGCCGCTAGGTTATCATATTTTGCTTGAAGTGCGTCGAGTGCCTCTTGCTTTTCAATGCTGAATAAGCTGTGGCTACTCTTCTGATTGTTGAGCTCTGCGAGTAGATGGTCATATTTTTCTTGTAGCTCTGCAATCGCTGCATTCTTCGCATTAATGATGTCGGTGTGTGAGCTTTGCTCCTGTCCTAGTTTCAAGCTAAGTTGGTCGTATGCTGCAATCTTTGCTTCTAGTTGAGCAACTAATGTTTCATACTTACCTTTTAGCTCGCTTATGATTCTGTTCTTATCGTCCGTAAGTGCTGCACTTGCGCTCGTTTGCTGCTCTAACTGTATGATGAGGGTATCGTAGCGTGTTTGTAATTCATTAATCACGCTATTCTTCTCTACTAGAAGGGTTGCATTTGCTGCTTGTTGTTCTTCTAGACTTGCCAATACCTCATTGTACTTCGCTGTCCAATCAGTCGTTACTTGCGCTTTCTCTGCTACTAAGTTGGCGTTCGTGGTACGCTGCTCTTCTAGCTGTGCTAGGAGTGCATTGTAGCGGTCTTCAAGTGCTTGAAGTGCACTGTTCTTTTCTGTTGTAATGGTCTCCGTAGTGATGGTTTGCTGCTCTAGGCGAGCTAACAATTCATCGTATTTAGCCTGTACGTCAGCAATCGCTTGCGCCTTCTCTGCTACTAAGTTGGTGTTAGCTAATTGCTGCTCTTCCAACTGGGCTAGGAGACGGTTGTATCGGTCTTCGAGTGCTTGGATAGCACTATTTTTCTCTATTGTAACGGTCTCTGTAGTAACGGTTTGCTGCTCTAGGCGAGCTAACAATTCGTCGTATTTAGCCTGTAAGTCAGCAATTGCTTGCGCTTTCTCTGCTACTAAGTTGGCGTTTGCTGCTTGCTGCTCTTCCAACTGGGCTAGGAGACGGTTGTATCGGTCTTCGAGTGCTTGGATAGCACTATTTTTCTCGCTCGTGACTGTTTCTGTTGTTACGGTTTGTTGTTCCAACTGTAGTACTAAGCCTCCATACTTCGCTTGTAAATCCGCGATGATGTTTGCTTTTTCTGTTACTTGTGTATTATGCGTAGCTTGCTGCTCTTCTAAGCTCGCTAATAGCGCATCATACTTCGACTGCCAGTTGGTTTCTATATCTGTTTTCTCATTAGATAATGTTTCAACCGTCGTATTGAGTGTTTCTATCTGTGCCTTGAGCTTCAATTCTAGGCCACTAATTGTGCTATCCTTTTCGTCTGTAAGTGCTTGAATGATGGTATTCTTTTCTTCTATTAATCTTTCAAGCTCTGTATTATGCTCTTCTAGCTGTGCACTGATTCTGCGCTCTAACTCAAGGATTGCGTTATCCTTTTCGTTTGCTAATACTTGTACAGCCGTTTCTTTCTCTGTTGCTAAATTTCCAACTACTAGATTATGCTCTTCTAGTTGTGTATTCAGCTTAAGTTCTAGCTCGCGGATAATGTTATCCTTCTCATCTGCTAAAGCTTTTGCCACAGCATCTTTATCGGTCGCTAACTTTCCAAGCATGATATTATGCTCCTCGAGTTGTGTATTGAACTTCAGTTCTAGCTCACGAATAATAGCATCCTTTTCATCTGCTAAGGCTTGCGTTGCTGTATCCTTCTCTACAGTAATTATTTGAATTGCATTCTCTTTATCTAAGAGTAAATTCTCTAAGACCGTATTATGCTCTTCCAACTGTGTATTGAACTTGAGTTCTAACTCGCGGATAATAGCATCCTTTTCATCTGCTAAGGCTTGCGTTGCTGTATCCTTCTCTACAGTAATTATTTGAATTGCATTCTCTTTATCTAAGAGTAAATTCTCTAAGACCGTATTATGCTCTTCCAACTGTGTATTGAACTTGAGTTCTAACTCGCGGATAATAGCATCCTTTTCATCTGCTAAGGCTTCTGCTACTGCATCTTTTTCAGTAGTCAAAGTAGTCAATGCAAGATTGTGCGCTTCTATTTGCCCATTGAACTTAAATTCTAATCCGCGAATAATGCTATCTTTCTCTTCTGCTAAAGCTTGAGTAATAGCATCCTTCTCCGTAGCTAAATTGCTTAGTGCAATCGTATGCTCCTCAATTTGTGCATTGAATTTCAGTTCTAGATTGCGAATAATGCTATCCTTATCCTCCGTTAAAGCTTGAAGTGCATTATCCTTTTCAGTAGCTAAGTGGCTAATTACCACCGCATGTTCTTCTATTTGTGTACTAATCTTATGCTCTAGCTCTTGAATCGTATTATCTTTTTCGATGGCTAGTGCTTGCAGTACTGCATCCTTCTCAACAGCTAAATTGCCTAATGCAATAGCATGTTCTTCTAGCTGTGTATTCACTCTCAGCTCTAGTTCGCTGATGGTGCTATTTTTCTCGCTCAGGATGCTTTCTAGTGCATCATTATGCTCCTCTATCTGAATATCATACTTGCGTTGCAATTCTTCTATCGCTGCATTTTGCTGCGCGATGAGGTTCGTATTCACTTCGTGTAATTCTTCACTTTCTGTCACATAGTTATTGTACTTATTTTCTAAGCGTTCAATAACTTGGTTCTTTTCTTCTACGATCGTGTTGGTCGCTACTTTTTGTGCTTCTAACTGAATGTGTAATTCATTCTGCTTTTCTTGTAGCTCCGCTATAATTGCTTCTTTCTCTTTAATGATGCGTTCTTTCGCTTCGGAAAGTTCTATCAAGTTACGTTCTTGAATTTCCTTCTCATGAATGAGCGTGTCAATTCTAGTATTCAATTCGTCTATCTTGGTATCTTTCTCATTATTGAGCATCTCCAATGTTTCGCGCTCTTCCTCTAAGGATTTAATGAGTACGAGCTGCTGATTGAAGGATGCTTCGAGTTCGTTGTGTTGTCCTTGTAATTCTTCAAGTTTCGTATCTAGTACTACCACTCGTGCGTTCACTTGCTCATGCTCTGCTTGGAGCGTTTCATAAGCAGCCACTTTAGCAGTATGCTCTTCTACTACGGTATTGTATTTCGCTTCTAGTGCCACAAGTGCTTTCGCATCTTCGTCTATCGTCTTTTGCAAGAGTTCAATCTGTGCATGCAGTCCCGCTTTTTCTTCTTCTAGTGCGGTCACTTGTGCCTGTGTTTCGTTGTACTTCGTTTGCCACTCAGCAATTTGCTGTGCGCGTTCTGTTTCTAGCTCTACGAAGCGATCTTGTAGTACTTCGTACGCTTCACTTTTCGTCTTGAGTTGTTCTTGGCTTTCGCCATATTGCTCTAGTAATTCGCTGTATTTCGTATTCCAATTTTCGTTGATACGAACGTTGTTCGTTTCAAGCTGCTTGATTTGCTCAATTAGCTCATCACGCTCGGCTGCCATCTGATTTAGGGTGAGCAATTTCTCATCGTACATACCTTGTAAGGCATCGTACTTGGTTTGCCACTCCGTCATGCTTGTTTCTAGCAAGCTCTTCGATAAATCTAAATCGTCGTTCAGCTTCGTGCGTTCTTCATTCACTATTAGTAACTGCGCTTGTAAGGCTTCGTAGTCGGCAGTTAAGTCGGTGTGCTTAACGCGTAGCTCGGCTAGTAGTGCTTCGTTACTTTCCAAAGCTGGCTTAAAGCCTCTCGCAGTATTTAGCTCTGTTTCTAGTTCATTTACTTGTAGTATGCTCTGGTCGAATTCTCCTTGTAGGCTACTATATTTCATAGCCCATTGCGCGATGCCTGCCACTTTGTCATTTTCTATCTGCTGCATCTGCTCTGCTAAGGTCGCTTTCTCGATGTCGAGTTGTTGTACTTGTACTTGCTTTGCTTCCAGTTCTTCTTCAGCAGCTGATAGGCGCGCTTCTAGTTCTCGAATATCAGATTGCTTCTGAATAACTGTTTCGCGCTCTTCTGCTAATTCTACACTTAATCCTTCCAAGTAGCGTACGCGCTCCTGTGAATTGATGTATTGCCCAACTACTTTCTTGTACTTACTTTCCCAGTCGCCTTCGCTTTGTGTGTGCAATACCTTAAGGTTTGCCAATTCTTCTTCTAGCGATAGTTTGCTGGTATTCAAAGTTTCAATTTCAGTCTTGCTGATGTCGTAAGTCGCTTGTAAGCCATTGTACTTTTCAGCCCAATCCGTCAGAGCAGTATCTCTTTCCTGTACGCTTGCTTCGTACGATACTTGCGCTTGTTGGTGCTGGTCAGAAAGTTCGCGGTACTTATCCAAGTTTTCGTTGTACTCAATCAGTAAGCTGTTGTACTTGATTTCCAACTCTGGATTCACGCTACTACCCAATTCCATGCCTGGCTTAGAAGCTGACTGAAGAGTGGTGTAGTCATTCAGCAATGCATTGTACTTCAATGCCCAACGTGCTGAATTTTCATCCTTTTCTTTCTCCAAGCCTTCTATGCGCTGCATGAATTGGTTGCGCTCTAGGTTCCAGTTTGCTTCTAGTGTTTCTAGCTCCTCTTGTGTATTATCTTCTTCTACAGGCTCTTCCGCAGGTACTTCCTCCTCTACTACTTCTACTACCTCTTGCTCTGCTACTGGCATGTTGTTGCCTGATGAAAGATTGCTATATTCAAACTCTGGCTCCGCTTCTTCTTCGAAGAGTTCGGATACATCTGCTGCTGCCGCTACATCTTCTTCCATGCGTGCTAGTTGCTCGCGTAGGGTAGCGATTTCGATGTCCTTCGTTTCGCCTTCGCTTTCTAGCTTCTTATAATAGTCTTCAGCATCGAAGTAGCGGGTCTTCCATTCTGAAAGTTCGCCATCGTGTTGCTGTTCTTTTGTTTTGTATACATTAATACGGTCTTGCAATTCGCGGTGCTTATTGGAAGCATCCGTAAAATCGCGCTGGAGCGTTCTGTACGAACGGCTCACATCTTCTAGCTCGCTGATGGCACCCTGTAGGCGTGGGCGTAGCATGAACCATGCAATGGCTGCGCCAAGTGCCAATCCACCTACACCAGCTAGGAATGGATATAAAAAACACATATGTTATGAGATTTAGGTCTTGTTAGAATTGAAAATTGATAATGGAGAATTGAAAATTACGAATGTATCATTCATTCTATTTTGATTTCAAAAATCAAAAAGCGTTCAATTTTCAATTTTCAATTTTCAATTAGAAAATTTTACTTAATCATTATTTCCACACGACGATTCTTTGCTCGTCCTTCTGGCGTGCTGTTTGAATCTATCGGGTCGCGGTGTCCCTTTGAAGAGATTTCAATCTGCTTCGAAGAGATGCCGTTTTGTGCCAGATAGTCTTTTACAAATTCTGCACGTCGTTCTCCCAACTTCAAATTATCTTTTGAACTTCCTTGATTATCGGTATGCCCAACTACCATGATTTTGCTATCGGGTTGTAGGTTGATGTAGTACGCCAAATCGGTGAAGTATTGGCGCAAATCGGTAGTGAGCTGTATTTTATCTTTACCTGTCTCAAAGTGTAGCCTTTGCTTCTGTCCTTTCAAGTTTTTCTCCAAATCCATGAGGGTGGTTTTATCTTCATCAGCTTTCATTGCCTCGAAGTTGAAATCCACACCACCAATCACTGCACTATCAAACATGTCAAGGTCTTTGCTTTCTGCTCCAAACACTTTGAGTTGCTTTGGTGATACATCCAAATCCAATAGGATATTTTTTACTGTATTTGCTCTTGCCAGCCCCAAATCATTAAAGACGCTGGAATTCTCCTCTTTGCTCGAATACAATCCAGTAAGTTGTAGCACCCGCTCTGGATTATTCTGTAAGTAGTTTGCTGCTTTTTCTAGGGCTTCCATCACATTTGGTGAAGCCTTCGTCGTGAAGTCCGAGAAGGAAAACACCAAATTATCCTTCACATTCACTTTCCAATTGTTCGCACTTTCTTCATCCTGTATTACTAAGTATCGGTTTTTGAATGCGTAATTGAGTGCATTCCACACAAATCCTTCGTCCGTTGGTAGCTCTTGTGCCACCTGTTCCATTATTGCAATCTGTCGGGCAGGAATGCCCATCTCTACCAAATGTTCTCTGAAACTCTCTGCGCGTTCTAATCCCAGGTATTGTTCTTCTGTCTCTGCTGCTTCTGTTTCTGTAAATCCGCCGGTCAATATCAGCACCTTTGCTGGGTGCTTTTCCATGTATCGTACTAGTTTTTCTAATTCTGTTTGTGCTGTAGTCGGCACGATAGCCGCCTCGTCTGCTACTGCAAACTTGATGCCTTCGTCCGCTTGCGCTACGATGGCGTTATTATCTGAAATGAGTAGCGATGTACTTCCTGCGCCGCCATTGCAGCAGTATTTCCAATTCAGGAAACTACAAACGCCAACCCAAGCTACCCAAAGCCCTATGAGTAAAGGCACTGGTGTCTTCATGAGAAAATAATTTTTATAGACTCCGTCTATCCTGAAAGAACAATACTATGTATAAGGTGCGAAAAGCTTTTTAGTGTTGAAGGGAAATTATGATTTACACATTTTAAAATATGTAACTATCGTTTTTTAACGACACTTGAATCGGATGCACCTTTATTATTGTTCTTTTGGTACGGTTCTAATAGATAAAGAAATAGTAGGGAGACTATCAAGCATTTGATTGTCTCGTTTCGCTAGATAAAAGTCTTTAGAAGAGCGTTTCAATCTAGTGGAAACCAATAATTTTAATAAACTAGTAAGTGTACTTAGGATGGAATAAAGAAGAGATGGAGTAAGCATTGGAATTAGACGTAAAATTGAAAGTAAATTAAATACTTGACTTCTACTTTCATTTCTACTTTATCGTGCTTATATACTCCGTCATCGTTCCTCAAAACCCTACCAAAACATATTTAGGTAGTTATGCTGTGCAGGCTTGGTATCGTCGAAAGGGAGGACTTTACCGTTTTGCTGTCCAACATTTGGCTCACCCTAGTAGCAGATAGCGATTCTCTTAGGTGCATGTGGTGCATTGTATTTAGAAAACCACTTATGGAGAGCAGAAAGTACGCTATTACCTACTGTAGCATTAGTTAAGTAATCGCGCCTCTGCTATTTGTTACGGTAAAATTGGGTAAATGTTTTCGCTTAAAAAAGGGACTTCTCTGTAATGGTAGGAAATATTTAGGAAAGGGGTATGAATAGCTTATTTCGTGGGAAGAACGTTTTGGAGGAATGCGCTATGTGTGATGAATGATGAGTCGCTTAAATAACTCATCATTCATCCTAAAATTCATCATTAGTTCGAAAGCAACTGCTTCACAATGCTAGAAATGGCACGACCATCAGCACGTCCTGCTAATTCTTTCGATGCCATGCCCATCACTTTGCCCATGTCTTTCATAGAGCTTGCGCCTGTTTTTTCTATTACTCCTTTCAGGTAATCCGTCAATTCGGCTTCGCCCATTTGCTGTGGCAAGTAGCGTTCGATGATGGCAATTTCTTCTGCTTCGGTAGCAGCCAGTTCGTCGCGACCTTGCTTTTGATATATATCTAAGGACTCCTTACGCTGCTTCACCAGCTTCTGGAGCATCTTGATTTCGTCTGCTTCTGTAATTTCGTTTCCGCTACCATCGGTTTTTGCCAATAGTATCGCTTGCTTGATTGCACGAATACTTCTTTTCGCTGCTTCGTCTTTTGCCTTCATGGCTGCTTTCAAGTCTTGTGCAATTTGCGTTTCTAAACTCATTTTGTGTTTTACAATTTAAATGAATAAGTATTGTCGTTGTAGTAACACCATTTTGGGGCGGAAAAGTTCAATCTAGTATTTCCGTGTTCTCTATAATCTCTTTTCTCTCCTTGAGTGAAGCAAATGGTCTCTATTCTCTATTCTAAATTCAACTCCAAAACTGCGACGCATCTATCTGCACCAATTGCTTTTGAACAGCCAGTGCCACCAAGCCTGCCGTATTCTTACAATTGAGTTTCTGTAATAAATTATTCCGATGTCCATCTACCGTGCGAGAACTGATGTAGAGTTTTTTCGCAATTTCGGCATTGGTGTGTTGCTCGCATATCAATTGCAAAATTTCCTGTTCGCGGGCGGTGAGTTGTATTTCGAAGGAGGCTTTTGCTTGGCGTTTCTTATCCATCATGCTTTCGCGGATGATGCCTTGTATCTCATCGCTATAATAAAAGCCTTTTTCTGCCACTTCTTTAATAGTGAGTTCCACCAATTCGGGTTTGCTGTTTTTGGCGAGGTAGGAAGCCGCGCCCAATTCCAGCATATTGGTCACGAAGGCTTTAGAGAAATAGGTGGATAGAATGATGATTTTCACCTGTGGAAACTCGACTGCCATGATTTTTGCCGTTTCGATGCCATTCAGCACAGGCATTTTCATGTCCATCAATAGGACATCGGGCAAATCTTCAAGTGCGCGGAGCTGTTGTAACAAATCCTCGCCATTGGAGGCTTCTAGTACGACTTCTACATTTTCCACAAAATCAAAAAGCAACTTCATTCCGCTACGGAATAAGGCTTCATCATCTACTATGGCAAGACGGATAGTTGTCATGTTTTCATATATTTATTGAACCACATAAGGCATATAAGTTGCTTGTCCTATACCTGTACTAGTGCATCAACCCATAAATAATTACCGACTTTATCGGCTTCTTTTCCCGTTATTCTTCGTTATTCGTCAGTCAAATAACCAGTTATGCTCTCTCCTCATGCCTCGACTAACGAAAAAATAAGCTCCCTAAAGTTGGTAATTACTTACGGGTTGATGCACTAGTGAACTAGCGATTGAAATTTGGACTGTTAATCCTTGTTCGGGTGCGCTTTCATAAGTCCAAGTACCTTGTATAATTTGCAAGCGACTTTCAATGCTTTTCATGCCGAGTCCTTTGTGGGAGACGGTGGCATCGAAGCCTTTGCCGTCATCTTTATAGAAAATTTGCAAGGCCGTAGGCGTAGCCATGATTTGTAGCTGCACCTGTTTTGCTTTTCCATGCCGAATAGAATTGTTGATGAGTTCCTGAACGATGCGGAAGAGATTCACCTCTACCATTTTGTCCGCGACTATTCCTTCTTCAGGCGTTACTTGCAATTGAATGTCCAATAGGTTGAGTTTATTATAGGCAGCGCATAATTCTTTTAGTGCTTCTACGAACCCAAATTCTTCAAGCACAGGAGGAAGTAAATCGTGTGAAATGCGTCGGGTGGTTTCTATTGCGGTATTGATGATGCCTGTTACATCATTCATGGTGGCTTCTAGTTTTTCGGGGCGTTTCGCCAATCGCTTCAATTGCTCGACATAAAGATAAATAACATTGAGTTTAGAACCAACCTCGTCGTGCAAATCTTTAGCGATGCGGCGGCGTTCTTCTTCTTGGGCGAGTATGGTGGCTTGTAGGAGTTGGCGTTGGGCATCCATTTTTTGCAATAGCATTTTACGCTGCGCCCGATAATAGAACAACACAAACGCAACCGCCAAGCCCAGCATAATGGCAATGCCAATGGCTATGAGGATAAAGATTTCTTGCTCTGCGTTGTTCGCCATATTGCTATGAGGATGAGGATTTGAAAAATGAGATTGAGTAGGGCATTGAATACCCAGAAATTTATATGGATTCCTTCACCTAATCGTTGAAAGTAATCGCTAAACATAAATATAAAAAGGCTTCCAGAATAGTAGATTAATATCGCTGAATTTACTAGTCTAATAGTATGGTCTTCAGCCTCTGATTCAATACTGTTTTGGTAAAAAAAAATTATAGCATTAATAATAATAATAACCTGAACGAATGTTTTTGCATTGCTATTAAATCCATCTATATTTTGTAGAAATACCGAGTTTAATATAATTAATAGAACTGATACTACTATAAATACAATCTTTGTAAAAAAAGTAGGCTTTAAATTTATTTGACGATAATAAATTGAAAATAGAATAAATTCGCCTAAAGTATATAAGTGTAGCAAAGGCAAATTATTTATTTCATTTTGTACTAAAAGAAATGCTGTCACTTCTATAATAAAATTCCAAACCAGAAATGCTGCTAAGTACTTAAACGATGAAGGTACTATCTTCCAAGCAAGAAATAATATAATGATTGACGAACTTAAAGTTCCTAAAGATATTTCTAAAATAAGTTTTCCTAAATCTTCAAATAATGATGAGAGCATTTATAATAGTTATTTTAATCTACTTTAGGACACCAATTTGGACAAGGTCTCGTAAAATCAAAATACTGACTCCCTGCCGCTATCTCTGCGTCAGTTGCTTTGGCGGTAGGCACTATTTGAAACACTAATTCAGGCATCAAAGAATCTTTCTTTCCAATCGTGGTATCGCGTACTGCAAGCATGGCATAGAGTTCGGCCGTTCCATCTGCCTCAATAGAATCTAATACTTGCTTTATTTCTGCTATCTCAATGCGAAAACCTCTTGTCTTTTCTTGCTTCATTACTTGTAGTCCTTTCAAATCGCCTTTATCATCGAAGTTTTTCTCCATACATTTAGCACATGCTTCCGAAATTTCAAAGCCTTTTCCGGGAGGTCTATTAGCACAGACTGTTTTACACTTCTTAAATTTGCTTTTATCTATTTTTGCCATTACCGAATCAGGCGTGTTATCAGCATGCTCACAAGCCAATACCAACATTCCACACATCGCTACATAGAGTACTGCACATAGTATTAATAGTCCTTTTTTCATTGTTCAATTGTTTTTCGTTTTAAAAAAAATCATATTGCAATCTGTTTAGGACTGCTATAAAGTTAGTAAAAAATTACCTCTAGTAAGAGTAAGCGTTTTGTTCATCCCTAACTGTTTTAGTTGTGGAGCGCAGCCGTGTGCCATTGTAAATTTGCTTGCTCTCGAACCGTAGTCGGATTTTGAGGTACTGCCACATAACAAGGATTTCCAGTATCGAAACCTTTAGAAGTCAAATTCACTCTACCACTTTTCATAATATCAATAATGGTATAGCCGAAAAATGCTGGACATTGCGTATCGTGAATATCTAATGGACTGCCGCCATTGCCAGCTATTACTTGATGCACTTTTCCATTAATTTGGCTATGCTGATAATCGTGTATATGTGCTGAAAGCATGGCAATGGCATGTACATCTTCCATTTTTTTCCATACAGGTGCACCATCAGGTATGCCCGAATGTCCTGAGGCAATACTGTTCCCTATATAATAAGGTTTATGTCCTAGTACAAAAATATGTTCAATAGCAGCATCTGCTTTAAAACTTTCTAGTTGTGCTACAATCCAGTCGGTTGGAATTTGCCCTTCTTCGCCATAAGGGTGTCCCGCGCTTGGCGCATCATAGGTATCGGTATTCATCACCACGAAGCCCACATTGCCTCTCGAAAAAGCAAAGCTTGCCCGATTGATGAGGCTATCCGCCCCAGCTACAGCAATGCGATCATTAGGTAGAAAAGGCTGCATGTGTGTCATCCAAGCATTAATGGCATCTTTTAGCGGGTATTCGCCGCCATCACTAGCTTCATAATAAAGAAATTCATGATTGCCTGGCACTGCTACCATTTCGATATTTGATACACTTATTTTACTGAAATTCGTATCTTCATAAAGGCGCGCCCACGCGCTAAGTTGCGTATTGAGGTCATAAAGATTACTTTCCCCAAGCACCATATCGCCGAGGAAGAAAAACAAGTCGGGACGACGTTCCAAATCCACTGCTTCTTGATAGATGCGTTTTAGGGCAGATAGATTGGCAGTAGAGGCATCAGTTGCATTCGGATTGTGTTTGCTGTGCCGTCCTACACGATTGCAGCCTGTAAATACAAAGCTCAATAGCACAGAGTCAATATCCGCTACGAATACATCACCTTCAATTATTTCTGGTGTTGTGTTATTCGTATTATTATCACAACTATTGGCAAGCAAAGTTGCCAATAGCAGCAATAATAAAATATGGAATGTTCTCATTTGATGTTTGCAATTTTATACAAATATAGTCGGAAGCCTTCATTAAAAGAAGCGCGAAACATCTTGTTATAAAAAACAGGTGTTTTTACCTGCTTTTTCAACTAGTGCCCCTTCTGAAAAAAAGCGATTTTTAAGTTAGGAGCATTTGTACAAACCACAACAATCGATTGGGTGGAGCAAAATGCAGCGCAGAGAGGCATTTGTCTTTAGGGAGCAGGCAAAAAATCAATATTAGCCGAGGATGTTGTGCCTTCAGCTTTTTTGTATGAAAAAAGAGGAATGCTCTCTTGAACATTCCCCTTAAACATCGGGTGATTTCTATTTGAAAAAAAACGAGTGATTTTTAATATAATTTTTATCCTATCGCTTCTTCTTGAGCAAACGGATATAAGCACCTAAATCGCTAAAATTATTACCTAATCTTTGTTGCTTTTTAATAGTGCGCGCTGTTATGTCCATCCGCTTTGCTTTTTTGATGGAATGAACATCAATTTCTTGGATGCCTGCGTCCAGAAAGCTTTGTACATAGTCCGTAGAAATTTCATGGGCACTTAGCATAGAGATGTCATTGAGGCTAAAATCGGGAAATAGCTCGTGCATTTCCTTGATGTAACTTACACTCGCATCATGCCAAACTAACCGGCCCAATTCCGTGATAGTAGGTTGAAAACCGAGTGCTTTGATGTCGCGTACATAAGCTTCTTCAATATCGCCCAGAAACAATTTGAAATAGTACAAATCATTATCCAAGGCTACGCCTTCCTTTTGTAAGAAGGATACAAAAGCGGGATTCTTTGTAAAGGTGAATGTTCCTGCATTTTGCGTAGTACTAGTAAATACTAAAACACCAGAGTTTCTGTTGATAGCAGAAGAAGCATCACTTCTGCTTGTGAAATCGCTTAGATCAAAGCAAGTTTCAATCATATAGTGTTTTACATTCCCTTTATCCGATAATTCTGTACAAATGTCATTTCCATTTTTTTCCATAGCATAAACCCCAGAATCTACTGACGCGTTGGGCAAAAATTTATTAAAGGACTTGACATTCAATTTATTGGTGGTATTGGGCGTACAGCTACCACCTTGAGCCAACATCAGGCATGGCAAAACCAACGCAAGTACTAAAAGACTTGCCTGTTGAAGCATCTTATTATTCATAATGAATTTTATATTTTTAGCATTT
>JAHDCQ010000490.1 GCA_020629845.1 Saprospiraceae bacterium
TTTTTGAAGGGAAAGCCTTCTTGGTCGAGATTAATGGATACTAAACAATTACCTTAACTGTTTAATTAATTATCCTCGCGTTACTTAGTCATCAAGCGATGATAATTTCGATGAATTATAACATACTAACTTTCAGAAGATTTTCCCTACATTTGGCATGCATCATAAGAATAAAAAATGGTATCAAACACACTCAAGCAATCCTTCACGCTACCTTGTGGCGTAGCCATTCCGAATCGCATTGCAAAATCGGCACTAAGTGAAGGCATTGCAGAAGCAAATGGCAGACCTTCCGAAGCCTTGTGCAATCTTTATCGCCGATGGGGACGAGGTGGCGCAGGCATTTTGTTTTCGGGCAATGTGATGGTGGACAAAGACCATCTCGTGAACCCCAATGTGATGATCGCTGAAGACGAGGCTTTTCTCGAAGATTACACCAAACTTGCAGCCGCAGCACAAGCAGAAGGTACGCACTTTTGGATGCAAATCAACCACCCAGGTCGGCAGTCACCAATTTATTTGGATAAAGCTCCCGTGAGTGCCTCCGATGTACAAATGCCAAGCAGAATGTATGCGCAACCGCGCCCACTCACCGAAGATGAGATTTTGGACTTGATAGAACGCTATGGCAATGCTGCGCTCATCGCGAAGAAAAGTGGCATGAAAGGCGCACAAATACACGGCGCACATGGGTATTTGGTGAGTCAGTTTTTGTCCTCGCTTACCAATTTGCGAAAAGACCGTTGGGGCGGTTCGTTAGAAAATCGGGCGCGCTTTGTATTGGAAATTTATCGAAATATGCGCCAAAAAGTAGGTGCTGATTTTCCATTGGGCATCAAAATCAACTCCGCAGATTTCCAGCGCGGGGCATTCACAGAGGAAGAATCTATGGAAGTCATCCAAATGCTAGATGCAGAAGGCATGGACTTGATAGAAGTATCGGGTGGTACCTACGAACGCGCAGCAATGGTCGGCACCATGCAAAAAGAAAGCACCAAGCAACGCGAGGCATATTTCATGGATTTTATAGTGAAAGTGCGCGAAAAAATCAACACGCCCTTGATGCTAACGGGTGGTTTCCGCACAGCAAGCACTATGGAAACCGCTATCAAAAATGGTGAATTAGATTTTGTCGGGCTAGGACGACCATTCTGCCTTTATCCCAATGTCGCGAAGGATTTGATAAGCGGCGAAATGACCGAATGTTCTGTACCAACTTTACAGACAGGCGTAGCAAAAATTGATAGGTCGGGCATGTTGCAAACGCCCTGGCATCAGTTCCAAATTGCGCGCATGGGCAAGGGCTTAGAACCTGACCCAGACATGGACGTGTGGATGGTATACGAGAAAATTACGGGGAAAAAGCGGTCTAATTTGGAGGCATAGCAAACAACATTCTGTTATTTTTTGTAAATTGACAAAGAATAAAGCTTAAACAGATGCGAATTAATAATCTTCATATTCAAAATTTTAAAGGAATCAAGGAAAGGGAAGTATCATTCAATCCTCAATTTACAGTATTGATTGGGGATAATGGTACGGGAAAAACTTCGATTTTGGATGTGGTGGCTATTGGGATGGGCTTGGTTGTGCAAAAAATTATACCTAGAAGCTATAAGTCACCTAGGCCTTTACATGATAATGAGATACGAAAGCTAAAAATATCTCCAAATAATATTGAATATGCAGATTTATTCATAACAGGAGAATTTCAGGTAGAGCAGGAAAAACATATATGGGGAATTAAAAAAAGTATGACTAACCTAGAAGTCAATAAGGAGCATCCAAAAGTCGCGTGGGCTATTGGCACTTCTATAGCTAAAAACTTAAAGGAAGATATTGATATTCCACTAATGGCATATTACTCCACGGCTAGAACTTCTAGAGTAACTCATGACCAAGTACAATATGGAAAAATAGGTTCTAGAACTGATGGTTACCTAGGGGGGGTAAATGCTCTTATTGGAAAAGATAGCTTTCTTTCATGGTTCAAAAGTTTTGAAGATAGAGCCTTAAAATTCGATGAAGATAAAACATTATACTACGCCTTCACACAAGCAATTTCCTCTATGGTGCCAGAATGGACAGATATCAAATTCCACTGGGCTTTAGATGATATGCTTGGTAAGTTAGAAGACGGTACTTGGCTCCCACTTTCTAACCTTAGTGATGGCTACAGAGGAATAGTACGTTTAGCTGCTGATATTGCTTATCGTGCCATTAAGCTGAATCCACATCTTGGTGCAGATGCTGTGAAAGAAACAGCAGGAATTGTGCTAATTGATGAATTGGACTTGCATTTACATCCTAAATGGCAGAAAAATATTGTACAAGACTTAAAGCGTACTTTTCCTAAGTTACAATTCATTGCTACTACCCACTCGCCTTTTATAGTACAGTCGTTAGAAGCAGATGAAATTATCAATTTGGACGGCTATAAAATTGATCAACATCCAAATACGATGTCTTTAGACCAAAATGCTGCTTTTATGGGTGTAGCACATGAAACAAGTACCGTTTTGGCAAATAAGACTAGTCTTGCATTGGATTATTTGAAAATTTTGGAGGAGAAAGAAGATAAGAAAGTGGAACGCGAACGTTTGGAGGCATTGATTGAAAATTCTAACGACCCTGTTTTTAAAGCAAAAATGCAATTAGAGAAACTATCAAAATTTGGCATTGAATGAGACCCATAATCAGAGGCCCAATTCCAAAAGACGAAACAGGCAATGATATTATTTTTACAAAATATAGTCGCTCACGACGCTATCTCATTGACCGAATAGGTGGCTATTGTTCTTATTGCGAACGGAAAATAGAAGCAAGCTTAGCTGTTGAACATATACAACCTAAATCAAGAGAACCTGAATTGGAACTTTCATGGGATAATTTTTTATTGGCTTGTACCAATTGTAATTCGACTAAAGGAGATACAATTGTGGCGTTACCTGATTTTGTATGGCCAGATGTAGATAACACTTTTGCCTTATTTACTTATGATGATTCTGGTATTGTGAAGATACCTGACAATATCATAGATGATAATTTA
>JAHDCQ010000075.1:0-16681 GCA_020629845.1 Saprospiraceae bacterium
TCTCATAAACTCAATCTTTCAATGAACTTTTGCTTAAGTTGATGACATTCGACTCTAGTTCGCCTGTCCACTCGTGACTTAATGGACAGGCGAACTAGAGTCGCCCATCCATCAAAAATTAGCGGCTAAAACTACGGATTTGCTGCACGAGTGTCCTTATAAAGCATGAATTTCTTTTAACCAGTAATCTATTAGTTGATGTGTTTCGAAATCGGTATTCGCCTTTAATAGCTCAATAAAATCTACAGATGTCGGATAAATAGTATGTGCCTTATATGTCGCTACATACTGTTGCAGTACCGCATTGAAGTTTTGTTTTCCCATCGCTTCCGCAATAGTATGTAAGGCTATTGCACCCTTACCATAAGCTATATATTCTTGATGATCCGCTACTTTATATAAGGGCTGTTCTGTGCCTTGTTCTTGCCGTTTTCCCCGTAAGTATCTATTTTTTTGTACTTCTAAAAAGCGTGTCGCCATTTCTTCCCCGAACTGCTCTTGGTAGATACGTAAAGTCAAATA
The DNA here is from genome assembly GCA_020629845.1 of Saprospiraceae bacterium. Lineage (GTDB taxonomy): Bacteria > Bacteroidota > Bacteroidia > Chitinophagales > Saprospiraceae > JAAUTG01. Next base: position 523 of record JAHDCQ010000075.1, read on the forward strand.
TTCGGTAATACTTTCCGTTAGCATTTTCGCGCCTTTTGCGTCCGCAGGCATTACCTGATTGCCAAACCATTCGTGGGTCAATTCGTGCGCCATGACATAAAACGGTAGCTTGATTTTATCCTTCATAGCCGCCATATTTATATTGAATAAGACTTCGGAAGTAGGGACATTATTCGCCATTAAAGTAGCGGAGTAGCTGCCTTCGGTATGCGGAAATTCTACAATTCTGATTTGCTCGTATGGATATTTTCCGAACAGACTCGTATTATAATCTAAAGCAGCTTTTAGACCTGCCAGCATTTGTGGCGTATTTTGCTGATGTCCTTTTTGGTGGAATACTTGAAGCTGAACATCCTCATAATCCTCGCTTAGTAGCTCAAAATCGGCAGCTTGAAAGGAGAAATTGAGTTTCACAGGCTTAGGCGAACGATATTCAAAATGATTTCTACCGTCTTTCGTATTGCGTGCTATTAATTGCCCTGGAGCAATCGCTGTTTGTGCTGCACTCGTACTAATGCGCGTACGAATATTCACTAAATCGGCATCCCGATGAAAATAACTATTTTGACACGCCAAGCTATCCGTCAAAGGCAGTTCATGTTCTATGAATTGATAACCTAGACGTGGAAGAATATCCTGCTTAATGTAAGTACCATTGGATAACACATTAGAGTTTCGAGTGAATAGCGTATTTTTTGTACTACTAATATCGAAATGTAGCAACACGCTATCATGAGGAGCGAGTGGAGTGCCAAGCTTATATAAATAGCTTTTCATAGCCTTGTCTTCTTTTAAAAGCTCGGCTCCTCCCTGCCACTTCAATCGGGTGATTTCGTCAAATCCAGTTCTAATCAACACCGTATCAATGAGCGCATCGCTATCATTGATTAAGGTGTATGTTCCTGATGCGGTAAAGTCCTTTTTTTCAGGATAAATATCTATTTGTAAGTCTATGTTCCTTATCTTGAGGGAAGGCAAGTTTGCAAATTGCTCCCAAGTGTTTTTATACTCCGATAGGGTAGTGTTCAGGTTGGAGTTATGGAGTACGCTTTTAGCTTCTTCTTTGTGAATCGTCCAGCCTAAGCCTAAAAAAATGCTAAGGAATAGCAAGCCCATTCCCATAGTAAATCCATTTATTCTTGATTTAGATAAATGGTATCTATCCTTAATAGCAGATAGACTACCTCGATTGACAAGCACTATAGTCCCGATAAAAAGGAACAGTCCAAAGGCTAACCAATAAGCGGTTAATAGCAAATTTCCTTTGAGTTGACTTCCATAACCATTGAAATCCGAATATTCTATAACGGGAAGCAAATTGTATTTCAGCAGATTAGTATGAATGCCAATGTTCTCCAAAGATTGTCCGCCTAGCCAAAGACAAGCCAAAAGGAAAAGTCCGAGGAATAAGTTCGGGAATAAGGCATGAACGAAATGACTCGTCAGATTCCAAACAAAAAGCATCGGAAGTAATAACACAAAAAGGCTCATGCCGTACAGTCCGAGTTCAAAATTATAGTAGCCATTTATTACTTGCATACCCACACTAATGAGAAGAAAAAGCAATAATTGAAGGACTTGTACCAACGTAATTGCACCGACTTTTGAAGCAATCATTTGCCAATTCTTGATGGGTGTAGCGTCCATTATGAGGTTCATTTGGTGTTGTTTGGCTCTGTTGCTTAAAAAACCTGAAAATAAAAACGTACTCAAAATGATAATTAAGCTGTAAATACTCAAAGGTGCACCGATGAATATTCGAGTCAAAGGAAGGAGGTTAAATTCTCCTGTATTACTCACCCTCAATTGAATAAAAAATATGACCGCGCCACCTAATAAGCAAAGCAGCAGAAACATCCAGTTTGTAATAATGCTATGGAAGTCATAGCGCATTAAGCGCAGCAATGCCCCAAAACGCGCTGAAGTTGAAAAACTCAAAGGAACATCATAATCCATGCCTGTATGCCTATGTTTATTGGTTTTTACTGCCTCTTGCTTTGCACCCTTGCGTTCGGAAAATTGCCAAATACTATTGTATTGGAAGTCAAACTTTTTTTGAAAGATAAAAAATGCTGCCGCCGCGAGTAGTCCCCAAAATATTCGATTGAATAGCACCAAATAGCCAATCGGCAGTGCTGTAGAATTTTGCTGTTTGATACCCCAATTTTCTGTTGCCAATTGAAAAGCATATTGTCCAAATGGGTCGAGTAGGGCTAAGAGTTCTTTTTGTCCGAATAGGATATTTTCCAATAATAATTGTAGCAATACGAAAGCCATCGCTATAATAAATGCTGCAAATATATTTCGAGACCATCCTACTGCAACGAATACGAAGGTACCTATGGTCAAAATAGTCGGCACTAAATAGATGCCTAAAGCACTCAAGTAGGCGAAAGGAGTGTGTGTCCCAATTTTTGGATTTTCAGTACCGAGCAAGTATTCTCCGATGAGTATTCCTAGAAAAGTAATCAAGCAGATGAGCAGCAAAATGAACAAAGAGCTACTTAGTTTTCCATATAAATAGTGCGCCTTTGGCATGGGAAAGGCATACATAATGGCATGTGTCTTGCTATTGTAGTCTCTATATAGGCTAAAGCCCGCAAAAATTGCCACCAGAAATAAAAGTAGTTTCGTAAATAAAAAACTCATAAAACTCAGCGCGTAGGGCGAGTTCAAATAGGGTAGCGTTTCTCTGCTTACACTTGGTTCATCAAAATAGCCGCCTGTGCCAAGCATCGTGATAAGGGAAAAGAGGAAAAAACAGACTGTTAAAAAGTAAAACAGGGGTGATTTTAGCCAAGTCTTTACTTCAAATTGAAAGATAGCTCTGTTCATCTTATACGTTTTTTAGCGTTAGAAAATAAAAGTCTTCTAGCTTGGGCTGTACTGCATCGCAAGCTATGGAAGGATGACTTTCGCTATAAAAGCGCGTGATGAGTCGGTTGGCATCATCATAGCGATTGCTGAGAGGAGTGAATTGCTGTTTTTGTGCTTCTAAATCTTCAACACTTAGAGCAGTTTCCCATACTTTTCCTTCCAGCTTTTCGGTAGCTGCTTTGGGCGATACTTGCGCTAGTAACTTTCCTTTATTAATGACTGCCATATCCCTGCAAAGCTCTCGCACGTCTTCTACTAGGTGGGTAGAAAATAGCACGATATTTTCACTACCAATACTTCGTAACACATTCAAAAAGCGGGTACGTTCGGCAGGGTCGAGTCCTGCGGTAGGCTCATCTACAATAATAACTTTGGGCTTGTTTAGGAGTAATTGAGCAATGCCAAATCGTTGTTTCATGCCACCCGAGAAGGTACTCACGCGCAGATGTTTTGCATCCTGAAGGTTTGTGATTTCAAGCACCTTATCTACAATGATAGCTCGGTCTTTTTTGGAAGCAATTCCTTTTAGGATAGCAAAGTAATTTAGCAGCCCGCTTGCCGATTCTTTAGGATATACACCAAACTCTTGCGGTAGATAGCCAAGCTGCTTTCTGTAAACTATTTTATTTTTGAAAATATCTAAGTCGTTGAAAAATATCTGTCCTTCGTTAGGAAATTGTAGCGTAGCTAAAGTACGCATGAGGGAGGATTTTCCTGCGCCATTTGGGCCTAATAAGCCGAACATGCCTGGCGTTAAATCGAAGCTGATTTGGTGCATGGCTTTTACGCCATTCGCATAGGTTTTGGTGATATTTTGAATAGACAATTTCATATTTATGCGTTTAATTTTTCTTCAAAAGTAAGCGCAACAATATTCAATGTCCATTTTTTGCAGACGAAAGGCGTTTCAATGGATGCTATGACACAAATTTGATTTTTGAGTACCTTCCCACTAGATGATTTGGGACGTGGAAACTGTGGTTTTACCCACGTTCTTGCTTATTTTTAATATATTCAGAAGGCGACATGCCCATCGCACTTTTGAAGGCGCGATAGAAGCTACTTTTAGAAGAAAATCCACAATTGGAAGCTACGCCCATAATGGAAAGTGCTTGATTTTGGGGCTTGGAAATTTCAGTTTTGAAGTGTTCGATTCTATGCTGATTAATCAATTCATAAAAATTGGTATGCATCTCTTGGTTAAGTAGGAAAGACACTTTTTTTTCGGTGCTTCCTAGCTGTTCTGCAAGCATTCGCAAGGTAAGATTTGGGTTTAAATGGATTTGTTCTTGGCTCAATTGCTTTTCTAATGCCTGTTGCAGCGCCTCGCTTTCTTCAGTGGATATAATACTGACATTTTCGTAAGGTATTGCTTCTTCTTTGGATACTTGCTGAGTGGCAGTTTCTAGTGTTTGGGATTTGTCGCGTTTTTTAAAGCGATCTCTAGCAAATCTATAGATGAAAGAAGCATTGAGTGCTAGAAAAAACGGACTTGGCGCACCGAACAAAAAACTATCTCTACTAAACAATTCTTTGCCAAAACTGATATTGGGAAACCACGCTTTATAGGCTAGAATACGTAATATTTCAGGAAGAATAAAGAGGAGTATAGCAAACAAAGCATAGCGCGTCCAGCTTTCTCTAGAGAAAAATTTAGGAAGCAAAATAAAGGCATTGACATAAAAAAAGATGGGAAAAATAAGGATAGATAAAGGCGCAGGCGTATTCGGTCGTATGCTTTTATCAAACCAATTGGACGACCATTCTACATTTACAGCAGTAAATATAAATATCCAAAACAAGAGGTGGACAATGAACTCGATATGGTGACTTTTAATCCTGGGAAACATATCAAGGAAAACGTCTTAAAATATGTAAAATTCTATCCGACACTTCGCCCCAACCTGCTTGTTTATAATCATCATAAGAGCAAGGAATTAGGAAGTTGCCTTCTGTTCTGGCAGGAAGTTGAAGCCACCAGCGTCCGCTTTTTTGGCTTTTCCAGAAGGTAACTTGCGTATCATATTCGCGCAATTGCACAATGTATTCCGTCATGCCGTCCATAGAGGCGGGGTAGTCATTTTTTCTATTATAAAGACCATCTATGAAATACCAAATCATTTGTGCGATAGCTTGCGCGCTAAAGCCTTCTTTATCTTGTTTTTCTTTGTAGCCATAAAAGCCTATAGATTGCAATTTGTCGCTCATGCCCGCATAGCGCGTAATACGACAAACTTCTTCTAAAAAGAAACCACTCGGCGAGGGCGATTCCTGTGCTTGTGCTTCTATCAACTTTAGTGCCGCTAAATGAATGGAGGCAAAATCGGCAGTACGAATGATGGGTTCTAAAGCTGGAATATTGGCACGGGCACGTCCAAGTCCTACATAATCGAAGAGAATTTCTTCCATTTGCTGCATAAAATACGGACTCATAAAGTGCATTTGCCCACCAATTTGGCTAAAAAAAACGGCTTCTTTCTCAGGACTCCAGCGAATGCGGTCATCTACTGCCAACCAATGGGCAGGAGTGCTTTTTTGCTGCCGATGTGCTTGCAGTTGGATTTGAATTTCTTTATTATCTAAGCCAATCAAAATAGGTGTGATGCCACTTGCAATCAATTCTCGAATAATGGGAATGATGAAAGAAACTTCTTTTTTACGCACATTGCCTAAATCTGCAATGCCTAGTTGCTCAAAATGATTGCTGAGTTGGTAAAAGCGTGTACGAATCGCTTTTGCGGACGCTTTATCTATCCCCACTAATGCAACTTTTATTCGGCTTAGTTTTGGAAAATCTTTTTTAAATACTGCAATAGAATGCCCCAGTTGGAAGCGTTCAAAGTCATTGGAATCATGTATGATAGGTTTTAACCAGTTGTGCAGCATAGGAACGTGAAATTAACAACAGGGCGAAAGATACACAATTTATTTCTTGAATATGCGCTAAAAACTATAACTTGCAATTGAAGGGTTTTCTTATAAAATGCGAAAACATTGTTGAGCATGTTGAAGTTGTTGATAATGTTGATTTTTTGCGTTCAACATCTTCAACAAGATCATCAATTTCAACAAAAAAATGGTGAAAAAGGAATGAATTTTAGCCAAAAAAAAATCTTATAAGAAAACCCTTCTTGCAATTGTAACAATCATTTCTTACTCATGCGCTTATTCTTTACTCAAATTATTGTCTCTTTTGTCCTGCTATCGTTGCCTCATTGGGGCTTTGGACAATTGGATTATCGAAAATTGGCGATTGAAGCAACACCAGCTCATAAATCAGAAGTGGGCTTGCACGTAGGCTATTTTTTCTCCTCAGGTGATATTACTGCACAGCCTGGTTTCGGTACTGGTATTCACTTTCGTCGCGCTTTAGACTACATTTTTTCCGTTCGGGTGGAAGGCATGTATGGCGTGCTACGTGGCGAACGCTTTAGTGGACAAAACCGCTATGTGACAAAATGGATGTCAGGTTCGGTACATGGACTGATGAGTATTAATAATTTGCAATGGAAAGACCCGAAGCGGCGTGTAAATATCTACGTATTTGTAGGCGGTGGCGTAGAGCGATTTAATGCAGATTTTAAAGAGGAATCAGGCGGCAATAATAGTAGAGATGAACTTGACCCCAAATCGCCCATGCTGGAAGCGGGACTTGGTGCAGCTATTCGGCTGAATGAACGTATGAATATAGGTATTGACTACAAAGCAAGCATCATTTTTGGGCCTAGTGGTGATAAATTGGATGCTTTATCGTCGCAGAGCTTTGATGTGCCGAATTATTTCAGCGCGCGTATGAGTTTCAATTTTGGAGGTAAAGATAAATCTGAGCCGCTTTATTGGGTAAATCCACTTGGTTCGGTACTGAATGACATTCGAGAACTACAGGAACGTCCCCAATTCAATCCGAATGATAGTGATGGCGACGGCGTGCTAGATGTGCTAGATTTAGAACCTAATTCTGACCCAGCAGCAGAAGTTGATACACGCGGTGTGACTTTGGATAGCGATAAAGATGGTGTTCCAAACCATTTAGATAAAGAGCCTTATTCTCCGCCGAATTTTGAATATGATTCCTTAGGGGTGGCACTTCAGCCTACCTATGTGACGGAGGAAAGTTTAGAGCAACGCCTTCAGAAAGGGCAGCTAGAGACACGCGAAATGTTGCCCTGGTTTCTACCAATAGTACATTTTAGAACCAATCAATCCGAGATTCGAGAGTCCGAATATCAAAAAATTGCTCATGTGGCCCGTATTATGAATTTGTATGAGGATATTCGGCTTGCTGTAGTGGGCTATACTGACCAAATAGGTTCAGAACAGGTGAATAATTTACTTTCCTACGGTCGCGCTGAAAAGACCATTGATTTTCTAGTGAAATTTCATGGTATTGAACGGAATCGCTTAGTCCTAATCTGGAAAGGGAAAGAAGATGCCCTCGTGCTAGATCAAGAGGATAGCTATATGAACAGACGTGTAGAATTCGAGTCTGCCACTCCTGATATGCGTGATATGACGCGCCCAGATAAAAGTGGCGGAGGGAATAAGCGACGGGGGTTTTAATAGCTTTTGCCCAAAAGAAATGAACATCCGAAATGAAGATGGTTTTCTGTTACAGATATGCTAAAGTTCATTACCTGATATATTTTTAGCGTCTAAAGAGCGAACTATTTTTTCTAAGTTTAACAAATCATAACTATGACTTTACCTGCTAACTTTTCAGAAGCAGATTGGAAAATTGTAAGCTCTTTGCCTTCAATGGTAGGTGGTGCAGCAGCTTTAGCAGACAATAGCGGTATTTTTGGTACGCTAAAAGAATCTATGGCAAATGTACGCGCCATCATGGAAGGCTTAAAAACCCATCCTGATAATGAATTGATAAAAGCACTAACTCCAAGTCGTGAAAATGCAAAGGAGCTGAAAGAAATGGCTTTGGCGCGTCGTACCGAGATTATGAATATGCTTAAAGAGCGAGGTGTGCAGTCTGGCGAAGCGATGGTGGCATTGACGCTAGAAGAAGCTGGACGTGCAAATGCCATAATTGATGCGAATACAGACCCAAATACTGCGGCGGAGTTCAAGGCATGGATTATTGAAATTGCTACAAAAGTAGTGAACTCTGCAAAAGAAGGAAGCAAATTAGGTTTCGGTGGTGTTTTAGTAAGTGATAAAGAAAAGCAATTCATCGAGGATTTGAAGAATGTGCTTTGCTAAAGATGGGATAGCTAACTTAAGTGCTCAATGAGTGAATATTTAATGACTGAATGAGTGCATGGAATCTAGAATTATTCACTCATTCACCATTCTTTCATTCACTCATTGACTTATAGTTTATGGGCGAAATTCTTAATCTATACCATTCGCTTATGCCAGCTTTCAGCTAGGGGTTTTAGCCAAGCCACGTCAAAATCTCCTTTAGTAGTTACCAAATTATCGAAGACTAGCGTAGTATCATTGATTTTACCTGCTGCATATAAGGCTTTAAAATCATTGCGTTTTGCCGTTTTTACCACATCTCCATCTTGGTAGGCAAAAGTCATTCTATCGAAAAAATCAATGCTGTAATGTTGGGAAAGTTTACGAATAAAACTGACCGACGCATCAATAGAACAGCCACTTGCTCCCGCTTGGCTTTCATCTACCATCAATACGATAAATTGCTTATGAAAAACCTTTGCAAAGGCACGTAAAGCACGATTATGACTCACCCATTGGGTCGCAAATTGTGCGAGATGTTGCTGAACTTCAGCGATTTCGCTATCTGTAAATGGACGCGCTCCTTGATAAATCCAAACACGCGTACTAGCTGGTAAAATGTCGTAACTAACCATTGTTGAATTGATAATTGATAATTAACAATGAATAATTGGATTGTGATTTCCATTATTAATTATTCACTGTCAATTATTAATTACACTCTACCATTGATTATTGTTTACGATAAGTTCTGCGAGATCGTAAATCATAATTTCTTCTTCCTTTTCTTCGGCTTTGAGTCCGTCATTCATCATGATGGTGCAGAAGGGGCAGTTCGCAGCCAAAATCGTCGCGCCGGTGTCCACGACTTCGCGTACACGCTCCACATTAATACGGTGCGAACCATCTTCTTCTTCTTTGAACATTTGCGCGCCACCTGCTCCGCAACATAAGCCTTTGGTGCGGCTGCGCTTCATCTCTACTAGCTCATTGTCCAAGGCTTCCAAGACAGCGCGAGGAGCTTCATACACATCATTACCACGACCCAAATAGCAAGAATCGTGATAGGTGATTTTTTTACCTTCAAATGCGCCTCCGCCTTGCAGCTTTAAGCGACCTTCGTTGATGAGTTGCTGCAACAATTGCGTATGATGCATTACGTCATAATTTCCACCGAGTGCAGGATATTCATTCTTTAAGGTGTTGAAACAATGCGGACAAGCCGCCACTATTTTCTGCACTTCATAGCCATTCAATACTTCTATATTTTGCAAAGCAGACATCTGGAACACAAACTCATTTCCTGCCCGACGAGCTGGGTCGCCTGTGCAGCCTTCTTCATTACCCAAAATTGCAAATTCAATGCCTACTTCATTCAATATCTTCGCAAATGCGACCATGATTTTCTGTGCGCGCGCATCGTAGCTGCCTGCACAACCTACCCAAAACAAAATTTCTGGTCGTCTTCCTTCGGCAGCAAATTCTGCCATTGTTGGTATTTTCATTATTTATAGATGTGAGATTTGAGATGTGAGATTTGAGACAAACCTCTTATCGCAGCTCTATAATTTTCAATTATTCATTAGAAGCAATTGCTTCTTTTGCCCACTTATCGCGGTCATCAGGAATTTGCCAAGCGGATGCTCCATTTTCGATACTATTATACATTGGCAACCAATCCGATGGTCCTGCTGATTCCGTCAATACCTCATAGCGACGCAATTTCACAATTGGGTCGAGTGGACTGATAAGTACTGGGCAAGCTTCTACACAAGCCATGCAAGTAGTACAAGCATGTATTTCTTCACGACTGATGTAATCAAAAAGTGATTTGCCATCGTCGTAGTTCTCTTTTGTCAAAGTCACGCCTTCGCCTCGTGCATCTTCACGTATAAATTCAGGATTTCCGCTATCTAAGTTTTGCCCTATTTCCTCTGCACGATCACGAATATCCATCATGATTTTACGTGGCGAAAGCTTTTTCTCCGTTGTGTTTGCAGGGCAAACTGAGGTGCAACGTCCACATTCCGTGCAAGTATAGGCGGCTAGGATGTTTTGCCAACTTAGTGTAAAGACATCATTTGCACCGAACTCTGGCAGTTCTGCCTCCATTGCACTTTCATCCATTTCTACTAAGCCCATCATGCCTTTCACCTCATTCATAATTTCAGGCATATTCTCGACTTCTGCTTTCTCATTCTGATTGGCATAGAAGGTATTCGGGAATGCCAAAAGTATATGTAAGTGCTTCGATTTTGGTAGATAATTCAAGAATACGAACACCATAATGATGTGCAACCACCAACCAAATCGCTCAATAAGTACTAATGTGCCTTCGCTCAATCCGCCAAATAGGGCAGGGCCAAGCCAACTACTTACCGCCAAATTGCCCGTATCAGGGTAATGCGCTGGGTCGAGCTTTTGTAGTACAGTATCTGCGCCATTCATAGAGAAAATGCCAATGAGGAGCAAGATTTCGAAGAATAGAATCAAGTTGCCGTCCAGCGTTGGCCAGCCTTTCATTTCTATCTTATGGAAGCGCGGTACTTTCAGAAGGTTTCTACGAATCAAGAAAATAACAGTACCCACAAATGCTAAGACGGACAATATTTCTATGAAACTGATGATACCTGTATAAAGTACGCCTAGATAAGGCGCGAAAAAGCGGTGTACGCCGAAAACGCCATCAATAAATATCTCGATGAGTTCAATTTGTGTAGCTAGGAAAGCGACATAAATAAACAAGTGTAAGATGGCAGGAATCCAACGTTTGAACATCTTTTTCTGCCCGAATGCTACAAAAGCTACATTTTGCCACGCTTTTGCTGTATCGCGCTCCGTGGGTTCATCTTTACCCAATAAAATATTGCGGCGAATCTTCATAAACTGAAAGCCTGCATAGCCCAATGCCGCTCCAGCAACCAATATAAAAATGATAGATTGAATCATTCTCTTTAGATATGAGATAATAGATTTGAGATTTGAGACTTTTTTTAGAAATGAAACATCATATTGTTTCATAACCATATATCTCACATCCCACATCTAGTTGATAGCGAATTTTCGCCTAAATAACGGAAAACTTGGGTTTCTAACAAAGGATTCTTGAATTAGTAGACTTATTTAGACCGAATTTAAGTAATTTTGGGGATAATATTGCAGTATGAAAATATTGACGCATCGGCAGATAGAGCAGAAAATCACGCGCTTGGCTTATGAAGTTTATGAGCAAAATTTTGATGCCGAACATATCGTTTTGATAGGTATTAATAATCGTGGGATGGAAGTGGCAAATTTGTTGCTTCAAGAGTTGCTCGCTATTTCACCTATTAATATTACTCTGAGTCGCTTGGTGATTAATCCTGCCGCGCCTTTGGAAAAACCTGTGCATTTAGAAATTCCTATGGAAGAATTGGAAGGAAAGCACATTATTTTGGTAGACGATGTAGCAAATACTGGACGAACGCTGTTTTATGCCTTACAACCTTTGATGCAGCACTTATTTGAAAAGGTAGAAATTGCTGTTTTGGTGGATAGAAAGCATAAAGCATTCCCGATTCAGGTGAATTATGTAGGGCTTTCGCTGGCGACGACCTTCAAGCAAAATATTGATGTGGAAATCCTAGAAACGGACGACTTTGGAGCTTTTTTGAATTGATAAATATCGGATGATGACGAAAGACGAAATGCAATACATCATTGACTACGAAATAATAGTGGATTGCTATGATGACTATGAAGTGGCAATGGGATGGCATATTTACCTAGAAGAAACCTTAAATTTTCCGTTCGAGGCAGAAGTTAAATTGAAAAAGAAAGGTGGCACTAGTACTTTGACTAAAGTTGAAGTTTTAGGAGTTGCATCAGAAGAAGGAGGTTCGGAAAACCCAGAAATTGATGTCGAAGTATCAGCGAAGGATAGTGACTTTGTAATGGAAGTACCAATTTCGCGTTTACAAAACATCAAAGCGGATGAAGAGACCTTGACTGCTTTTAAAATTTGGACTTTTTGGAATTCATAATATGCAACTAACTATATCATCACTTCACCTTTACCCCATAAAATCATTAGGCAGTATTCCCTTAAACACAGCGCAACTCAGCGAAACAGGTATGGCTTATGACCGCTTTTGGATGTTGGTAGATGAAAAGGGCGTTTTCATCACACAACGCGATATTCCAAAGCTTGCTTTATTCAAAATGCAGCTATCGGATAAGGGAATTGTAGTGAATAATGCACTTGAAATTCCTTATGAACTTGCTGAAAAAGGCGAAGAAATTACTACAAAAGTATTTCAGGATGAAGTGGCAGGCATAAAAGAATCGGAGCGCGTAAATAATTGGTTTTCGGAACAATTAGGTCAAAAAGTCTCCTTGATAAGAAGCTCTAAACAGAACCCACGTTTTGTATCCAATCATCCAGATACAAAGGTAAATTTTTCGGATAGTAACCAATATTTGCTTTTAGGACATGCGTCCATGAACAATCTCAATACCAAATTAGCAGAAGCTTTGCCTATCAATCGCTTTCGTGCCAATATCATTTTTGAAGGCGGCACGGCTCACGCAGAAGATACTTGGCGACGCATTCAGATTGGTACAAGCATATTTGAATATACTAAGCTTTGTGGACGCTGCAAAGTGACCACCATCAATCAATCAACTGCTGAAATGGGAAATGAACCGCTTCGCACCCTTGCCACTTATCGAAATAAAGGTAAAAAAATCTGCTTTGGCAGTTATTGGAAACTAACCTCTAGCAGCGATAATCAGATTTCAGTAGGTGATGAAATTGTGATACTAGTGCATCAACCCATAAATAATTACTAACTTTATCGGCTTCTTTTTCCGTTATTCTTCGTTATTCGTCAATCAAATAACCAGTTATGCTCTCTCCTCATGCCTCGACTAACGAAAAAATAAGCTCCCTAAAGTTGGTAATTACTTACGGGTTGATGCACTAGATTAATGGGAATGAACTTCCTGTTCTTTCCACGCACTACGTTTTTTGAAGTATTTTTCAGCCACTACAAGCAAGCCAAAGGACTCGCAATCGTGCTTCGTATGCTTGGCATGATGTGCGCCATGCGCCCGTAAAATGGCACGCGAATATTTGCTATCTAACTGCCGAAACCACTTGAAACGCTGATGGATATACACATCGTGGATAAGGAAGTAAATCAGTCCATAAATAGAAATGCCTACACCTACAAAGAACAACCAGAAGTGCGGTGTTGCCGAACCTAAAATGTAACAAGTCGCGCTTGGCACAGCAAAAACAAGAAAAAAGAGGTCGTTTTTTTCAAAAAAGCCCTCTTTTTCATGGTGAGGTTTATGATGATCTTCGTGCCAAACCCATAGGAAACCATGCATCACGTATTTGTGTGCAAACCAAGCCACAAACTCCATAGTCGCTACTGCCGCAAGTGTGACGAATGTATAAAATAGAAAACTGCTCATGTTTTTGTTGTTTAGGGAATTTTCTACAAGTTCCCTTATATCGCTAGTAAGATAAAAAATGCAAATTGGAGTATTAACAGCGCGACGGCAACTTTGTTTTGGAGATTCTGGTGTGAAATATGGAATAGCCAAAGCAGTCCAAAGCTGATAATATACCAAGCCACATAGTTTTGAAGCGGAATTTCTGTTGCTGCCCAAGTCCAAAAATCATGTGTAATAGCGATGGGTTCAATGAAGTAATCGAGTAGTAGCATGATAGCTGCACCGAGTATTGCTTTCAGTACATTTGGAAGTTTGGGAAATAATTGATTAATCGTCATGGCACTACAATACACGAGCATCACCCAATTTACGCCTATCATAAGTGGCGTATCAAATAATTTCCAGCCTAATACCCGCCCATAGCTATAGTCTCCGAAAATTAAGCCTGTATTTACACCAATTACTTCTACTGTGAAACCTACTATAAAACATAAAAGTAATATGAGAGCAGATTGCTGAGTCCAATGCCTATGATAAAGTAGAGCTAAACCCAGGGAGATGAGCAAATTAAAGGGGGTTAGTAATAAGAAATCTTCATGTATTGCAAACTGTACGGCTAGTACACCTACTGCATACAGAATGATTAATATAGCAATGCTAAAAGTCGGACGTTGTTGTAAATATTGAAGCATAATGCTTGTATAACTTAGCTGGCATGAATTTGTTTTAGATTATTTTTGGCACGCGCTTCTATTTTAGCGGTTTTGTAATTAATAAATCACGTAATATAGTACAAAATATTTTAACCTAATTAAGGCAGTAAATGTAAGTATGACTGGGTGTTGTTGGTGTTTTAGAGAGAAAAAACTAAAAAGTATAAGCAAGCTTTGTAGCTTATTATTTGCGACTTTTACTAAGTCTTTTCTAGCGAAAAAGTAGATTTTTCCCATTTTGGAACAAGAATTATTATGTAGGGAATAAAAAATAGAAAATGTTTTTTGATTCAAAAAATATTTTATAGCTTCACCATATAAAACATAAGCACTTTTAACTTAAAGAACTAAATAACCATGAAATCGAATGATATAAAAGAGTTCTTTCACTTTACAACAATCGAGCGAAATGGTGCAATAGGAGTACTTCTTTTATGTTTTATAGTTCTTTTTTTTTCACACCTATATGCTCAATTTTTTTCCTTTCTGAACATAGATAGTAAAAACTATCAGTCAGAAATTGCTTCATTTCGAGCAGCACAAGAATCCAAAGAAGAAAGTGAAGGGCTTGCACACTATTCAGAAAAGGCAATACAGTTATTTGAATTTAATCCCAATACAGTTTCCGAAAAAGATTTAGTGAAACTGGGCTTGAAAACTAAAACGGCACAAACGTTTATAAAATATCGAGATAAGATAGGAGGCTTTAAAAATGTAGAAGCTGTTAAAAATGTCTATGGTTTATCTAAAGACTATGAACGTTTGCTACCTTACATGGCAATAAAAAGGCAAAATAAAGTAAAAGAAAAGGCTAAATCTATAACACCTAAAGTATCAGAACTTTTTCCATTCGATCCGAATACTGCCTCCCAAGAAGAGTTGGAACGATTGGGCTTGCCTTCACATTCTGCGAAAGCTATCGTTAACTATCGGAAAAACGGCAGAGGATTTAAGACAAAAAAGGATTTGCAAAACATGTATATGCTAGATGCAGCTGATTATCAGCGCATTGAGCCGTATATTCAACTTTCACTACATAAAGCAGCTAGCAATGAACAACAATTGGCATTCGGAGAAGCACCCACAAGAGAATTACCAAACACGAATGGAATTAACGAGCTCCGCATCGACATTAATCAATCAACTGCCGAACAATGGCAACAATTACGAGGTGTTGGACCCGGCTATTCAAGGCGTATTACACAATTTCGAATAGCATTGGGTGGCTTTCAATCTATCGAGCAAGTCGGCGAAACTTACGACTTGCCCGATAGTGTTTTTCAATCCATTAAACCATTCTTGGTTGCATCTCCGATTTCAACGCGTCTATCTGTTAATACTGCAACAGAGGAACAATTAAGTAAACATCCCTATATTAGTTGGAAAGAAGCCAAGCTCATCGTAAAGTACCGTACCCAGCATGGTACATATCAATCCATTGAAGACATAAAGAACATTCGCGCCCTGAAAGCGGAATCCATTGAGCGTTTCGCGCCTTATCTTGATTTTTCAGAATAGAACTGGATTTAGAGATTTGTCCCTATCTTGCTCGCTCAAAATTATATCGTTCTCAGAAAAATTCCGTGGACGAAGGAAAAGGAAGCACAAAAACGTTTGAAAAGTAGTGTTGAGCTTTCTTTTCCTTCGGCTTCGTTACGGGATTTGTCGGAGAACCAATTATATATTTATGCGAATCTTACTGCTGGCTATTGTGCTAAGTTTTGGGACGACGATCTCTGCACAAACCTTCTCCGATAGTACCCGAATTAGTCTACTCACAGGCTCAACGGGAGCCGATTTGTACGCCATTTTTGGACACAGTGCAGTGCGCGTACAGGATTTCAAATATGATAAAGATGTCGTATTTAATTATGGTACATTCGATTTCGATACGCCCAATTTCTATGGTAAATTTCTACAAGGCAAGCTAGAGT
>JAHDCQ010000075.1:16781-18917 GCA_020629845.1 Saprospiraceae bacterium
TTCGATTTCGATACGCCCAATTTCTATGGTAAATTTCTACAAGGCAAGCTAGAGTATATATTGAGTACAGGCGATAGCAAACGACTTGCTGCTTATTATGATCATGTAGGGAGAAGCCTTACCGAACAGGAAATTATCCTAAATGATGCTCAGAAGCAGAAAGTCCTACAGTTTCTATTAGAAAATTATAAGCCTGAAAACCGCGCCTATCTCTATGATTTCTTCTATGATAACTGCGCGACTCGTATTCGTGATTTTCTGGAGACAGAATTGGATACAAAATATGTAGGTGATACTACGGCTACTCGTACATTTCGGCAGTTATTAGATATTTACCTCGTGCAGCAGCCCTGGACGGATTTTGGTATTGACCTCATTTTAGGAATGCCTGCGGATAAGCCTGCGTCTATCCGACATGAGATGTTTTTACCCGAATTGATGGCAGCGAATTTAAAGACGCACCTAAAATATCAATCAGGGGAAGATGTAATGGGCAACGCTCAACAATTTAATAATACACTACCCAAACCGATTGAAAAAAATACGTCCTTACTCAATCCTACTAATGTATTTGCCTTACTTTTTTTATTCGCCATTTTTATGACGCTTGGTAAAAAAGAGGGCTTCCTTCGTTGGTTTGATTATCTGTTTTTTACAATACTTGGTATAGCAGGCTGTGTGATTTTATTTATGTGGTTTGGCACCAATCATCAAGCTACTAAATTGAACCTGAATGCTGCTTGGCTCAATCCGCTTTATCTGTTACTGCCTTTTGTGCTTAGAAGTGCAGATAGTGATTTGCGGCAGCAATTACTTTGGGGATTGCTCGGCATCAATATTTTAGTGTTAGCACTTTGGACGGTTTTACCACAAGAGTTTCATTTTGCGGCTGCGCCCATTATCTTAATCGCCCTATTGCGTTGCGCCGACCGCTTAGGCTTAGTAGATTTTCAGAAAAGATTTGCGGAAATGAATGGCAATTAGCGAAGAGGACGTACTTTTGTGCGACATTTTTAATATCAATTTTTGTAATTATGTAGTAGAGGGTAGAGAGTAGAAGGTATAAGGACTTTTATCCTATCCCTCTACTCTCTACCATATACCCTCTACCTATAGTTATCCATTCTCAATTCAAAACATGCGTCAATTAATAGCAGCAGGCAACTGGAAAATGAACCTCACTTATCAAGAAGGTTTAGCATTGGCAGAAGCCATTCATAATGCCCAACGAGCAGAGGACATATTGGTGATTTTAGGCACTCCAGCCATTCACTTAGCAGGCGTTTCGGAGATTCTAAAAGATAGCAAGCAGGTGAAAGTAGCTGCACAAAACTGCCATAAGGAAGAAAAAGGCGCGTATACTGGAAATATTTCGGTAGGTATGATTCGCTCCACGGGCGCAGATTATGTGATTCTTGGTCACTCAGAGCGTCGCGAATATCATGGCGAGACGGATGCGTTGATTGCTGAAAAAATCAAATTGGTCTTATCGTATGGTTTGAAGCCTATCTATTGCTGCGGTGAAAAATTGCCCGTGCGTGAAGCAGGGAAGCATATTGATTTGGTAGCACAGCAAGTGACGGAAGGGCTTTTCCATTTAAGTGCAGAGGATTTCCAGAAAGTGATTATTGCCTATGAACCCGTTTGGGCAATTGGTACAGGCGTGACGGCATCACCAGAGCAAGCACAAGATATGCACCGCTGTATTCGTACGCTCATTGCAGACAAATATGGCGCAGCTATCGCTGATTCAACTTCTATTTTGTACGGCGGTAGTGTGAAGCCTAAAAATGCAAAAGAACTCTTCGCACAGCCCGATGTAGATGGTGGTTTGGTAGGTGGCGCATCCTTGAAAGCGGATAGTTTTGTAGCGATTATCAATAGTTTCTAAAAATAAATCGAATACTGGGAATGTTTACCATGCGCGCATAGTGTATGGTATTTAACTGTTCCCAGTATTTGTTGAATATCGTGTTCTTTTTTTAAATATCATCAAATTCTTCAATTACATTTTTTGAAGTTATTGGATTGCCAAAACCTATTATACTCTCAATCATATTTGATAAACTCAATCTATCTTTTGTTTTATAAGCTAATAAATACAATAATGCCTCTGATGTCAAGAGAATAAATCTT
>JAHDCQ010000491.1 GCA_020629845.1 Saprospiraceae bacterium
GCTAAATGAAAAATAGCTTGTTCTCCAAAACCTGTTCGAGCAGATTCCCAACCAACCATGTGCATCTCTTTTCTATTGCCTTTTACCGCCATAGTTGGGTTGCCGTAATGCACATTAGAGACATGAGAAACGCTTGCTTCTTCTATTAGATTTTTACGCTTGGGCAACTGCTTTTCTGCTGTTTCCCCAAAGAAGTTAATCCTCGAAATACCACCTTCATAAAAGATTTTGATGTGGCATTCCGTAGCCGTTGTCACTGGAAAGGAGAAGCTGTGTTCTTGGTCAGGTTCGAGGGAGACTCTTGTCAATACTTCTATTTCATTTTGCATCAATTCATCAATCAGAATGACAGATATAGCTCTAGCTTGATTGCCCGTAAACCACTTCGTACTTACTTGCATAGATGACAGTTCAGCACGTTCCTGAAAACCTATTTTTACCCAATTATGCGCTTGGTGCTGATAGTAGATTTTTTGTTTTCTGCTATCAATTTGGGTTGCTTTATGCCGACAGGTTTCCAGTCCCCAATACTTCGCCCCTGCATGTGTGAAGACCTCTCGACAGTCCTTTGGCTCATCGGGTAAGACCGCTTCATGCGGATTCGTGAAGTCGGAATTGGAATAAGCAATGATGTATGCGGGTATGAATTTCATAGTTAATAGTTTCGTCCTGTAGGTAATCCTTTGTTTGCTTCTAAAATAATTTGTCCTGCGATGCTCACTGCGATTTCGGCAGCCGTTTTGCTATACATATTCAAGCCAATAGGCGTGAAAACATGGGCTACATCATCCGCAGAAATGCCTTCTTCTGCCAACTCTTTTTTGAGCGTCGCAATCTTATGGTCGCTGCCCATCATCCCAATGTAAGCAAAAGGCAAATTGTATAATTGTCGAAGCAGCAGTTTATCGCTTCGATACGAAAAACTCACAATAATGACAATATCTGTCGGACTTGCCTGCATTTCTCTTTGCACCTCTTCGTAGTCAATGACTTTAATTTCGTGTGCGTAAGTATTTTTGGAAAGTGTCGGCAAATCGGGACGATCATCGTATTGTATAATCCGATAATCCAAAAGCCTCATTTGCTTTGCCAATGCCAAACCAACATGCCCTGCTCCAAAAATATGCACCGTTTTAGGTGGATGGAGTTTAGTTATAACCTCAAAATCATCCTCCGCACTAAGCCTAATTTTTTCTGTGCTTGCCTCGCTCAATGCTATTCCGACTTGACTATCAAAGCGAATAAAAAGCGGTGTTTTGCTATTGACAATTGCCGAAATAGTCGCTTTATCTTTGGCATTTAGCGGCATACAAACCACCGTTTGCGCTCCCGAACAAATCAAACCCGATTGATTGCGGGCATGGCGTTTATCATGGAACTGTTCTTTAATGATGCCTTGACTTGTTCTTTTTTTTAGAAGACTCTTCGCCAATTCTATCATCTTAATTTCCATAATACCGCCCCCTATCGTCCCTTCAAAAACACCTTCCTCATTCACAGCCATCAGAAAGCCCTTTCGCCCAGGCGAACTACCTTGGCTATCCACCACATACAATAAAGCAGTAGCGATACCTTTCTCCAAATTGGCTAATATGAATGACCAAGTCATAATTTGAATTTTGAATGAATGAATTTTGAATGAGTGAATGTTCTTTTCAACATATTCACACATTCAAAATTCATTCATTCACTCATTGTCCTTAGATTCGCTTCCGTCCTTCTAGTATTTTTCGGAAAGAACGACTACGAATTTCTTCTAAAGTTAAGCCCGTAGCTAATACTTCTTCTTCGGAAATTGCACCACTATTCAAGCCGCGCAAGAAGTAATTTAATAAGCCTTGTCCTGTTGCAGCATCATCGAAAATATCACCGATTAAGGTTGCTCTTGCTGCTTTTTCTACGAAAGATTTCAGACGCACAACCGCATCATCGTAACTTTCTAGAAAGAAGGCATAAACGGCTGCGTAACGCATCGGTAATTGAGCAGGATTCAAGTCCCAACCTTGATAGTAGCCATTCCAAAGAGAGTGTCGAATATGGTCGTAGCCCTTTTTCCATGCGCGATGTACCACCTCTTCATTTTCATTTTGCTGTGCTGCGGTCAGTTCACCACGATGTGGCCCAATAGGCATCGTATTAGTTGCCCCATCGGACAAAAATATGCCTGTATGTCCCAAAGCCACTTTGGTAACATGATGGGCAAAATCACAAACAGGGTGATTCATTTCCTGATACATCGCCGTGATATTGCAAGATGCCGTATAATCATACGTGCCAAAGTGCATCGCGATACAGCGTCCTTGCGCCGCCTTGATGAAGCGATATAGCGGATTGATACCATTAATATCTAGAATGGATTGTGTGGTTTCTACCATCATCTCCATTTTCAAACTGCCTTTGGGCAAGTTGAGTTTTGCTTCAAAATAATCGAAGCAAACGGCTAGGGTTTCGGGTTGTTCGGGTATCGTCACTTTGGGTAACATGACTACGAAATTATTCGGTAGTTTACCTCCCGTTAATTCGGTCAAAGTGCTTAGGAAAATATCCAAGGTGCGTAGTCCTCGTTCTTTTGTTTCTTCGGTAAAGGATTTTATACGAATGCCAATGAAAGGCGGCAGCGAATTTTGCTCCATACCCTTCGCCACTTGCGTAGCTGCTTGCACCGCGATTTGGTCTTCCTCAGGATTGGAACGATTGCCAAATCCATCTTCAAAATCAATGCGGAAATCTTCTAGAGCCTCCGTCTTTAATTTCTGGATGACTTTTTGATAAATCGCATAGCTTAGATAGGCAGGATGCTGCGCTCTTTCTTCGCTAGACATCGTCTTCAAAACTGCTTCTAAAGCAAGAATATCTTGCGCTTTAGTCGGTAAGGATTCAAAGCCTTTCAACTCAAAAACTCTTCCAAAAACAGCAAAATTTGGCGCGTAAGTCAATAGAGTATGCAATGATTTCTCATGAAAAACTTCTGCCATTTCTGCCTTAAAAAGATGCGCGCCACCATACACGGTATGCACAGGCTGCCTATCTGATCTATC
>JAHDCQ010000492.1 GCA_020629845.1 Saprospiraceae bacterium
AAATACAACGGCAGCATGAAATATGTTCGGTTTTTAACCATAGTGAGAATTGCTGGTTATGTGATATTAGTACCCTAAAGTATCTGTCGAATCTAGTAATACTAAAAATGACTTTTGCTCAAATTAGAGATTTAGCTGTTGTTGAAAATTTACCAAAATTAAAACTCCTTAATTTGAGTGGATGTGATTTGAAAGCGATTGATCTAACTCCTTTAAAGAACTTATCAGACCTCAATGATTTGCGTTTATATGACTGTAATATTGAGTTTATACCCCAATTTATATCAGAGTGGCAAAATTTTGATTTTGTTTATTTTGGCTCTGATTGGACACCACAAGCTTTTAGAAAAGAAATAGACCTTCGAGAAAATAGAAACATCAAAAATATTCATCCGAAAATACAAGCAAGAGGGAAAGTACCCATTGCAGAATTATTTTCTGAGTCAGCATAGTTCCAATAAAAAACACAGAAATGGAATTCTATATTGATGACGAAAAAGAAGGATTTTCTAGAGTAGTTTGTAATCAAACCTATCAGGTGTAAGTGATGTCGACCTTCATTTTATTGCTTTAAAACTGTATACAAACATTCTTCGCTTCCGTGAAGAACCGCAGGGCTTCAAAACCACCTTCGCGTCCTACACCAGAGTGTTTCACGCCTCCAAAAGGCGTACGCAAGTCGCGCAGCAACCAAGTATTTACCCACACAATACCCGCATCTATGGCTTTGGATATGCGATTGGCGCGACTGATATTTTCTGTCCAAATCGTGCTAGAAAGCCCGTAGGGAATATCGTTGGCGTAAGCGAGTACTTCCGCTTCGGTCTCAAAAGGCATAATGGTGACAACTGGGCCAAAAATCTCTTCTTGATTGGTGCGACAATCTGCAGGCAAGCCTTCAATAATAGTCGGTTCGATGTACCAACCATGCTCATGTCCTGCTGGGAACACGGCTTTTCCTCCCGTCAATATCGTACCGCCTTCTTCTTTTGCCAGTTCGATATAGGATAAAATTTTCTCGTAATGTGCTTTGGAAACTACTGCACCAAGCTTGGAAGTCGCTTCCGTTGGTGGGCCAACTTGCATAGTACTCTGTGTGAGTCGCACAAAATCTGCCTTGAAACGCTCATATAAACTCGCCTCCACAAATACCCTCGATCCACACAAACAAATCTGTCCTTGATTGGCAAAGGAAGAGCGTAGGGTAGTGGTGAGCATTTTTTCATAATTGCAATCGGCAAAAATGATATTAGGGTTTTTGCCGCCCATTTCCAGCGAAATTTTCTTGAACATTGGTGCAGCAACACGAGCAATTTCCCGCCCCACACGCGTACTGCCTGTGAAGGAAATTGCCTTGATTTTAGGGTGTTTCGTCATTTCTGCGCCTACCTTTAGCCCATCGCCATGCACGATATTGAGTACGCCTTTGGGCAAGCCCGCTTCGATGCACAATTCGGAGAGCAAAAAGGCAGTCATAGGTGTTACTTCCGAGGGTTTGGCAATCACGGTATTGCCTGCGGCTAGAGCGGGCGCGATTTTCCAAGTGAATAAATACAAAGGCAAATTCCAGGGAGAAATCGTGCCGACCACCCCAAGTGGCTGCCGCAGGGTATAGTTGATGGCATCGGTCATTTCGTGCGCTTGGGTAGCAAACTGTGTAATAGCTTGCGCGAAAAAGCGAAAATTGGAGGAGGCACGCGGAATATCTACTTGTTTGGCAAGCCAAATAGGTTTGCCATTGTCCAAAGATTCCGCTACTGCCAAACGGTCGAGATTGGCTGCTATGAGGTCTGCAATTTTATGAAGTATGCGACTACGTTCCGTAATGGAAGTCGCCGACCAAGCAGGGAAAGCCGCATTGGCCGCAGCATAGGCGCGCTCCACATCGCGTACATCCGAGTCGGGGACTTTGGCATAAACTTCTCCTTTGGCGGGATTGTAATTGTCTAAATACGCTCCGCTTTCAGGAGCTAGAAGTTTGCCGTTTATATAGTTGTGAATGATTTTCATATTGATTGCTGTTTCATATCCAAAGCTACATCTACAATCATATCCTCTTGTCCACCGACCATTTTGCGCTTGCCTAGCTCTTGTAGAATAGCGCGGGTGTCTAAACCGTACTTTTCAGCAGCCCGTTCGGAATGCAGCAAAAAGCTCGAATATACGCCTGCATAGCCGAGCGAAAGCGTTTCTCTATCCACTTGCACAGGGCGTGTCTGTAGCGGTCGAATAACATCATCCGCCAAATCCATCAATTGAAATAAATCGCAATTTGGATGAATATCCATTTTCTTCAAACAAGCGATGAGGACTTCCAGCGGAGCATTCCCTGCACCTGCACCCATGCCAGCTAGAGACGCATCTAAGCGCGTCGCGCCATGTTGCATCGCTACAATGGTATTCGCTACGCCTAAGGATAAATTATGATGGCAATGAATTCCAATTTCCGTTTCAGGTTTCAATATATCGCGATAGGCTTGCACACGGGCTATCACATCGTCCATGAGCATCGCACCTGCTGAATCGGTGATGTAGACGCAATCCGCACCGTAATTTTCCATGAGTTGGGCTTGCTCGGCTAGTTTTTTAGGCTCATTCATATGCGCCATCATCAAGAAGCCACCTACATCCATACCCATTTTTTTGGCGGCTTCTATATGCTGTGCAGAGATATCTGCTTCGGTGCAATGCGTCGCAATCCGTACAGATTCTACGCCTAAGTCGCGGGCTTTTTTCAAGTCATGTATCGTACCGATGCCTGGGAGGAGTAGGGTAGTGAGTTTGGCATGTGTCAGTTTTTCTGCAATGCCTTCGAGCCATTCCCAATCGGTATGTGCGCCAAAACCATAATTGAAACTTCCGCCCGTCAGTCCATCGCCATGCGAGATTTCGATGGCATCTACTTTAGCTTTATCCAAGGCAATGGCAATATCATGGATTTGCTGTTTGGTATATTGATGTCGAATGGCGTGCATGCCGTCGCGTAGAGTGACATCTTGTATATATAGCTTGTGGTGCATGGTTTTATTTTTGAT
>JAHDCQ010000493.1 GCA_020629845.1 Saprospiraceae bacterium
TCCAGAAATAGAGGATGGTGTACTTCGCTTTGAAGTCGTGGAGTTCTATCTCTGTATTATCTTTGGTGTACATCTTAATATTGGGCGCTGTCTTTCCGATGAGTAAAGGCTCTAGGGTTTTTGCATTATCTACAATCTTTTTCAATTGCTTTTCCTCTGTCCAGGGAGCTTGTCCTGTGCTGTAGTATTTATTTACGATATGCACATAAATCGCATCTTGCCCTACAATTTTGGAAGCCGCATATTTATTCAAGAAATGAATGAGGTAGTATTTGAAGGTCGCTTCGGCAGGGCGCATGAGTTCTAGGATTCTATCTACGCCTTTTGCTATGGTGTCAGGGTGCTGAATCAACATATTATCGGTGTAGTTATTCACGCGCTGAAATAGGAAAGGCGAGCGTAAAATACGTTCATCAGCTAGGTCAATATTATCAAAATAATGATCTAGTGTCCAATAGTATCGCTTCTTTCGTACTTCATCTTCACTATCGCCTTCAAAAGTCGGTTCATCCAAAGGCAAGTTGGCTTTAATCAAAGCGGCAACGATAGAGTTTTCGTACTTGCTGACGATTTCATCTTGCTTTTTGCGTACTTCCTTATCTATATTGCTTAATTGTTCATCTTGTTTCTTCGTGTCACTCCCCGCTTCTTGCAATTTTTTGATTTCCTCTTGTATCGGCGACGCTTTTTGGCGCATCTGCCCGATGAAATTGATATAATCATAAAATACTTCATTCTCCACCGAGCCTTTGACCTTCATATTTTGAGAAAGTTCAGGTGACTTCGTAGACAGTTCCATAATCTGGTCATCGCCTAAAATCACTTGAAAGTAGTTATTATCGGGCGGAAGCACTACTAAATAAGTGCCTTGTTCTATCGGTTCTTTGCTTTGGAAATAATACGAGCCATCCGGCTGAATGATAGTAGTATCCTTCAAATATTGCTTATCGCCTAAGAAAACCCCTAAATAGATTTCAGGTTCGGCATAGCCATCAATTTTAACTCGAATATCATAACCTTCCTGCGCGAATAGTACTGCGCTGAATGCCAATGCGTAAAGTGTAATGAGTACGTGTTTCACTTTTTGTTTAGTTAGTTTTGTAGTAATTGTTTAGAAGAAGAGAGAAGCGAATGTTCTCTCTTCTCTCTTCTAAATAATTACATTATATATTATAAATGGTTCTCTGGCAAATCCCGTGACGAAGCCGAAGAAAAAGAAATCACAACACTACTTTCTGGACGTTTTTGTGTTTTCTTTTTCTTCGTCCACGGAATTTGTCAGAGAACGTTATAAATCAAGCAATCCCGCAGGCAATTCCATATGGAGGTGCTTTTGCTTTTTATCAATATCCCTAATAAAGGTATCATTCAAAGGTATCATCACTTCCTTGCCTGCATATGCTACGACTGCCATTTGTTGTTGCGGTAACTCCAATACCTCGCTTATAACGCCAATCTTTCCCAATTCCTTATCCAAAAGTAGGAAACCTTCGTAGGAAGTGTATGCTAAAGTTTCGTTAAGGGCGGCATGTACGTCTTCGGCCCGCAAAAATAGCTCTTTGGATGCAATGACTTTTGCCGCTTCTCGACTATTGATGTCTTCAAACTGTATGGTGATGGGATTTTTGGTGTGGATACGTGTTTTAAAATAGGGTAGGGCTTGCCCCTCTACTTCCACGAAAAACACACTTGCCGCTAAGCAATCTTCCCAATAGGTGTCCTCGATTGTTACTTTGATTTCGCCTTTGGTGCCATGTGGTTTTTGGAGATAGCCTATCGAAATAAGCTCCATGATTATGATTGTATTAGGCCCATCTGCCGTCGGCTACTGTGTACACATAAGTTGTGACATCATGTAAAATAATCCCGAAGGGATGAGATTATTATAGAAAATTTAACATAAGGGACGAGGAAAATAATAACCTACGCACCTGAGTTGGTCTTTTTCCCTTCTTCTGCGTTATGAAAATCCTTGTGTAGCGTAGGCTATACGCGGTTTTCATGCCTTGAAGAAGAAAAAAACACCTGCCTCATTTTGCGTAGTTTATTTTTTTCCTCGTCCCTAAATTTGTTTAAGCCCTGAAGGGGCGGCACTTTTTAGCCAAAAAATGTCGCTCCTTCAGAGCTTTTCATTCAAAGCTACACAAATTACTATAATAATTTCGTCCTTCCAGGACTAAAAACAACCAATTTTCATGTCACAACTTATGTGTACGCAGTAGCTGCCGTCGGGCAGGTATCAGGTACAAAGTTCTTACATAATACCGAACTTAATTATGTCCAATAATGCGCTGTTCCAAAATAAAGCCTTCCTCTACTCGGTCAATGAAAGCCACGGTATCAGCTTCTGTATCTTGACTATCCAAAATGCGGAGTTCGCGATAGATAAGTCCTACACCTCGCGCATACTTTTCGAGTCCGTAGCGGTATTCTATTTGGTTTTGGTCATCTGCGACGGTGACGGTAGCAACCTCTTCAAAACTTAAGCCATTAATAGTTTCAGGCAAATCCACATCTTCTACTTCCGATTCCCAATTCTTGAACATCTCTATGGTTTCGCCCGCTATTTCTACTTCTAGTCGCTCATCGAAAGGAATAGCATCCCAATCGCGACGGTCGCGTATAGGGAAAATCATTTTGATGAATTCTAAGTTTTCTTCTTTTCGGATGGATTGCGTTTCGGTATTGTACGCGCCATATACATCGGTCAGTTCCCAATTTTGGGAGCTATCTATTCGCTCTGAGCGTTCAATCGTGAATACTTCATTGCCTAGCGCATCTATGAAACTGTCCGTAATTTCTTCGCGTACTAATCGGTAGGAGCTATCCACCACAGTACCGCCTTGCTGTGGATCATAAATGATAGAATCTACTTCGTATTCAATATACTTTCCTATTTCTAATGGAAAATAATCGTAGCCAAAATCTACCTCTGTTTTATCCACTACATCATCATCACAGGCATAAAAACAAGCGGCTGCCACTAACACTAGAATCCAAAAACGCATCATATGAATTGAAAATGGAAAAT
>JAHDCQ010000076.1:0-11663 GCA_020629845.1 Saprospiraceae bacterium
TAATAAGATCGCGCCATTGTTTATTTACACCGTCGCTAATTGCCCCAAAGCCCGTTCCGCCACCATTTCACCAATAGCTAGTGAAGCCGTAGCCGCAGGAGAAGGCGCGTTGCACACATTCACCACACGCGGCTGTTCTAAGATAAGGAAATCATCCAGCATTTCGCCATCAGGTGCGACAGCCATAGCGCGCACACCTGCACCGCCACGCACCAAATCATCTTGCTGAATACTAGGAATAAGCCCTTGTAGTGCCTTCACAAAAGCGCGCTTGGAGTAGGAGCGATATTGTTCGCCGAGTCCTGTTTTCCAATATTCCTTTGCAATGGCTTTAAAACCCGAATAGCGAATGGTTTCTCGGAACTCCTTAGAGTCGTATTGCCAGCGCGTGTAGCCTTCGCGCTTGAAGGCAAGTACTGCATTCGGGCCAGCTTCAATGCCACCATGTATGCGTGGCGTGAAATGAACACCCAAAAACGGAAAAGCAGGATTGGGTACGGGATAGATGAGATTATTGACGAGGTATTCTTTTTCGGGGATTAGGTTGTAATATTCACCTCGAAAAGGGAGTATCTTATAGTTAATGTCTTGACCTGTAATTTTTGCTACCTTATCCGAATATAAACCTGCGCAAGTGACGACCACTTCGGTTTTTATCTCGCGCTTATCCGTGATGACACGCAATTCGTCGCCTTTATCTATTACTCTATACAACGATTGACTTGGGTAGAATTTCGCGCCGCGTTCTTTTACTATTTCAAAGTATTTTTCAGCAACTTCTTTGTAGTCAATAATACCTGCTTGTGGTACCCAAATGGCTTCTACAGTGCGTACGTGGGGTTCTCGTTCTAGGGTTTCTTCTTTGCTGATTTTTCGGATGCCTTGCATACCATTCGCTATGCCACGCTGGTAGATTTTATCTAGTTCCGCACGTTCTTCCTCTTTTGTGGCTACAATCACTTTACCACAGAGATCATATTTCACCCCATATTTATCACAAAAATCCAGCAAGTAGCGATAACCTTTTCGACAATTAATCGCCTTTGAGCCACCGGGTTTGTAGTAAATGCCTGAATGAATCACGCCACTATTATGCCCCGTTTGATGTTGTGCTACTTTACGTTCTTTATCCACAATGGCAATCTTCAAATCAGGATTGCGCTCCGAAAGTTGATAGGCAGTCGCCAAACCTACAATGCCTGCTCCTACTATCGTGATGTCGAATCTCATATACGCTGTGTTGTTGATTTTTGAGGATATTAATTCGGATTATTGCTTCAATGTTTTCGCCAAATTGAAAATTATTGAAACATCAAAGTAAGTACTCAATGAGTATTTACACTCCAAATGTGCAATTCATTATTAGCAAGTGTTTTACAAACTAATCATTTTGCTAATTTTCAATTTTTAATTATCCATTTTCAATTTGACAAATTACTGCTTTCGATAATAGGTATACACAAATCGCTCTTCGCCATATTCACTCAATTGTGCGAGTTGTAGCACATTATCTGCTACTTTCATTACACGCCATTGATAGTCAAAAGCGGGATTTTGTACGCGTTCTCCATTCGTTGCTGTAGTACGAAAACCTAGACTATTACTACGTTCATTAAGCTTCCAATCCCCTTCCCAAACTGTAGATGTTTGATTCTTATGTGTTTTTCGATATGTACCATTAGCGGTAAATTCTAGTATTTCTCTAGGTTCTGCTTCTTGGCTGCGATAGGCATAAAATACACGCCCTTGCTCGCGCGCTTCTACTAGTTCCCATTCGCCTGATAGTTTGGTGTTTTGGGCGAAAGCACTAAAGCCAGTAAATAATATTGCGACTATTAGTGTCAAAATTCGTGTTTGCATATTTGAGTCTATTTTAATTGGTATTAGGTATTAAGTAATTATTTATTTAGGCTGTAAATACTCAATGAGTGAATGAAAGAATTTTGAATGAGTGAATAATTCTAAATTTCATTCGCTCATTCAGTCATTCACAATTCACTCATTGAGTACTTACTTTAGGCTTAATACCTGGTACCTAATACTTTGTACCCTAAAAAGGATGCTCAAGGTAAAGCTTTCATACGAAAAAGGCAAGGTCTATTGCCCCGCATGTGCTAAACATGCTTTCACGAAAGCTACAAAAAGTGGATGTGGATTCTCGACGGTACTTTTCAGTTCAGGATGAAATTGTACGCCCATAAACCAGGGATGTGCTGGCACTTCCATGATTTCCACTAGCTTGGTTTCAGGATTGATGCCTGTTGCGAGCATGCCATGTGTCTCTAGCTGTTGCACATAGTCATTATTAATTTCGTAGCGATGCCGATGTCGTTCGCTAATTTTTCGGCTGCGATAGGCTTTATGCGCTTTGGAATCTTTTTGTAAATCACAATTATACGCCCCCAATCGCATGGTGCCACCCATATTTTCAATGTCTTTTTGTTCTGACATTAAATGAATAACAGGGTGAGGCGTTTGCTCATTTACCTCATAAGAAGAGGCTTCTTCTAGCCCAGTAATATGTCGCGCATACTCCACTACAGCACATTGCAAACCTAAGCAAATACCAAAGAATGGCACGCCCTGCTTACGGGCATATTTAATCGCACGAATTTTACCTTCAATGCCTCTATCGCCAAAGCCCGGCGCGACGAGAATACCATCCAAGCCCTTCAAGCGTTTAGAAACGGCCTTTTCTCGGTCTTCCAAATCCTCCGAATGCACGGGGTCTACTATGACCTTACAATTATTCTGTGTGCCTGCATGAATAAAGGCTTCATAAATGGATTTGTAAGCGTCGGGTAGTTCATTATACTTGCCAATTAGTCCAATTTTGACCTCATGCTTAGGAGCTTGTAATTTTTTTAGAAAGCGTCGCCATGCTTTTAGATTGGGTTCTTGCTTATCGCGTAGGCGCAACTTGGAAATTACTGCGGTATCTAAGCCTTCTTCGAGCATTAAAAGTGGTACTTCGTAAATGCTGCTTGCTTCTTTCGCTTCTATGACTGCGCCTAGTTCTACATTGCAAAACAAAGCAATTTTCCTACGCACATCCATCCCTAAGGAATGCTCCGTTCGGCAAACCAAAATATCGGGCTGAATACCTGCTTGTAGTAACTCTTTTACGGAATGTTGGGTAGGTTTCGTCTTTAACTCCTTAGTGGCGCGTAGGTAAGGAATAAGGGTCAAATGTACCACTAAGCAATTCTCCGCACCGAGGTCGCGGCGCATTTGACGTAGGGCTTCGAGATAGGGTAGCGATTCAATATCACCTACTGTGCCACCAATTTCTGTAATTACAATATTGTAGTTGCCTTGCTTGCCTAATAGCTGAACCCGACGCTTAATCTCATCGGTGATATGCGGGATGACTTGTACGGTTTTGCCTAAATATTCTCCTTTACGCTCTTTCTCAATCACGGTCTGATAAATGCGGCCAGTAGTGACATTATTAGCCTGCGAAGTAGGAATATTCAAGAAGCGTTCGTAATGTCCGAGGTCGAGATCGGTTTCCGCACCATCGTCCGTTACATAGCATTCGCCATGTTCGTAGGGGTTCATTGTGCCAGGATCAATATTAATATAAGGGTCGAGCTTTTGAATAGTGACCGAGAAACCTCTCGATTGTAAGAGCTTGGCTAAAGAAGCAGCAACAATACCTTTTCCTAATGAGGAGGTCACACCACCCGTAACAAAAACATATTTAGTCATCACAATACATTTGAAAGCTATCAGCGAAGAAAGACATCTAAGATTTTGTAGTCTCGATGTCAACGTTACGGGATGCGAAGGTAGGGCTAAAACAAGGGCTTTACTAGTAAATTGTCACCTATTTATTCTTGCTATACACAAGTCATTGGTTTCCATAGCAAATAAATTTGCGTAGCAGTTTTTGATATAAAAAATAATAGCATAATTTACATAAAATTAATATAAACTTAACCTTTTGTGAACGAGGCTTTAAAATTTCTTCCCGTAATTCCGCGCTTAGTAATTGGTGGTATTTCTATGTCATCAAAACAAAACTTTCGTCCATTATGGATACAACATTGCTAATAATGTGGCTAGGTTTTGCCCTAGCAGCTTACTCGGTAGTCGGAAACGATGTGATTCAGACGCTGGGTACCTTCTTAAGCTCCAATGAAAAACGCCCTTGGTGGGTGCTTTGGATATTTGCAGGCACTATTCTGGCGGGTACGTTAGTGTACAGTTGGTATACCTATTCAGGGGATGTGTCCTATCAGCGTCTCATAGGCGATGATCCTGCGAATCCTAAATATCCGCTCCCTGATCCTTTTCCGTGGTATTACTTGCTGCCGCCTTTTGTGCTGATGTTTGTGACGCGCTTCGGGATACCCGTGAGTACGTCTTTCTTGATATTGACCTTCTTCTCGCCAAAGAATTTGGAGTCTATGCTCGTGAAGTCGGTTACGGGATATTTTGTAGCTTTTGCTGCGGCTTTTTTAGTCTATATATTCATTACGCGCTTGCTCGAAAAACGCTTCGTTGAAAACCCTATCACCGCCGAGCAAGAACGGATTTGGATACCACTACAATGGCTTTCCACAGGTTTCCTCTGGACACAATGGCTGGCGCAGGATTTTGCTAATATCTATGTCTACCTACCGCGTTCGCTCGAAGTGTGGGAATTAATGTTGTCTCTAGCTATTTTATTGGCGATGCTTGCCTTTATCTTTTATAGCCGAGGTGGTTCGATACAGAAAATAGTGAAAGCCAAAACGAATACAACCGATATTCGTTCGGCTACCATCATTGACTTTATTTATGGTATCGTATTGTTCTATTTCAAGGAAATGAATAATGTACCGATGAGTACGACTTGGGTGTTCATTGGTTTATTAGCTGGTCGTGAAATCGCAATTCGCTGGCGCATGGATGGCAAACTACAACGCCACGAAATACAAGATATTTTGATGGATTTGGCGAAGGTGGTCTTTGGTTTGGTCATCAGTATTGCTTTGGTTTATCTGATTCGATATATTGCGGCTTAATTTTTAAACCATATAAGACACATAAGGCTACATAACTATGTGCTTCTTATGTGTCTTATATGGTTTTTCCTATTCCTACTTATCCGATTTATACAACTCCTCTTCCTCTACCACTTCTATTTTCATGCCTTCTTTTAGCTTGCGCGAAATCATATTGTAAGGGCCAGTTACCACACGGTCGCCTGCCTGCAAGCCTTCTGCAATCATAATATAGGTATCGTCTTGAATATCGGTCTTTATTTCTAGCATTTTTACCGTATCTGCATCTGCTGGAATCACAAATACAACTTCGCGGATGTTATCATCCTCATTATCTTCCTCATTGGATTTTCTGCCTTTGCCATCCTCGTCGCGGGTAGTAACGGCCTGAATAGGCACAGTCAAAGCATCTTTTGCCGTCTTAGTTTTTATCTCTACCGATGCGGACATACCAGGACGGAAGGGGAACGGACTCGTAGGCGAAATCAAGTCGGCATAGGAGTCAGGGTTCATATTAATTTTTACCACAAAATTCACGACTTGGTCACTTGTCAAGGAAGCCGTTTGGGAAGTCAAATTTGCTGCTGTATTTGCAATCTCTGCAACTTTACCCGTAAACTTTCGCCCTAAATAGGCATCCACTTCCACATCTACATCATTGCCGATGAAGACGCGCGGAATATCATTTTCGCTTACTTCTACTTGCACTTCCATAGCCGAAAGATTCGCAATTCGCATCATTTCTGTACCCGCCATTTGTATCGTACCTACCACACGCTCGCCTTCTTCTACACTAAGCATGGAGATAACTCCTGTGAGTGGCGATAAGATGCGGGTGCGTTCTAAGCTAGTACGCAATTGCTTCAAATTCGCTTGCGAACTTTCTATCTGAAAACGCGATGAACGCGCGGACTCTTTAGCCGACTTTACGCCTGCTTCAGCGGTTTTTACATCTGCTTGGGCTTGCTTGAGTTGGGCTTCGTAGCTTTCAAATTCAGCCAACGCGATAGTCCCTTCTTTGTAGAGTTTTTCAAAGCGTTCGTAGGTCTGTTGAGCATTCGCTAGATTTGCATTGGAACGCTCTAGCCCTGCTGATGCACTAGATATTTGCGCCTCGGCATTGGCGAGTTGTGCTTTGGCAGAACTCACGCCTGCGCGCCCTTGTTCCACTTGCGATTCGTATGCATCTGGTTCGATACGCGCTAGTAATTGCCCGATTTTCACGGAATCACCTTCCTCTACATTCAGAGCAATAATCTCGCCCGATACATCAGAGCTAATGCTTACTTCCGTCTGCGGAAATATCTTGCCACTTGCAGATACGGTTTCTGTAATCGTGCGATTTTCAACCGCTTCTGCCATCACTTTTTCGCCCTCTTTTCCTTGTCGGCTTTTCCAAGCAGCAAAGGCAGTCAAACCAATAATAGCGGCTACTAATAGCCAAATCCACCATCTATTTTTTTTCTTCTGCGGGCGACTTCTGCGGTGCTCTGCCATAGTTTATTCGTATTTAGTGTTGAGGTATTAAGTACAAGGTATTAGGTATTAAGTACATTACTATAAGATTACTTAATACCTAATACATGATACCTAATACTAATTTAAATTCAGCGGTTTTCCGATATAAAAATCAAGTACTTTACAATCAAAAACATATTGATACTTTGCCCGTATCAAATCCGTTTCGGCTTGGTCGAGGGTATTGCGGGCAGTGGTATATTCTAAGTTATTTGCTGCGCCAAATTCAAAGCGTTTTTCAGTATTCTCGAAGGCTGCTTTGGAAGCTTCATAGGCTTGCTCTGATGCCCGAAGGGTTTGCTTTGATGCACGAGCATTGGCTAAATATTGCTGAATATCGCGGCGCAATTGTTGCTGTACTTGCTTGGCTTGCAATTGAGCATCTAGTACGCCCAATTTAGCTTGCTCAATATTGGCATCATTGCGACCCTGGCTGTAAATTGGAACACTCACACTCAAGCCTAGCGACTGTCCAAAGTTATCCAAAACCTGATTGCCAAATGCTTTATCAGGCACCTCTCCAACTTGTTGAGGGGATAATATGCCAAGTGTAGCTGGTGCGTTATTAATAAATACAGGCGATTCTTGCAAGACGGTCTCAAATTGTATCGCTTCAAAATCCTTTGCTAAAGTCGAATAATTAGAATTTACCGAACCAAATACATTTACCGAAGGACGATTCGCAGCCTTAGCTATTTCTATATTATAAGCACTACTCTTGATGCGTAATTCACTCGCTTCCACTTGAGGCTGGCGTTGTAGGGCTTGTTCATAAAGCGTATTCAAGTCATATTTATCAATATCATCCGTAGGTAGCACTACTGCTGGGCGTGAAATCTGAAAATCGGTATCATCTTCTAATTCTAAAAGTTGCTTGAGATTGAGGTAATTAAGGGTGGTATTATTTTCTGTTTGTATTACATTCTGTTCGTCTCGTGCTATTTGTGCTAGGATGTCCAAGCGGTCATTTTCGGGTAAACTCCCTGCTTCAATCAGTTTATTGGTGCGTAGCAATTGTTCTTTTGATAAGGCAAGGCGCGTTCGGGCATTGTTCGCCTCTTCTTCGGCTAATAAAATACTTAAATACGTAACTGCGATATTCAGACCAATATCATTAGCTGTGGTTGCTGCATCTGCTTTTGCAAGCTCTAGATTCACCTTACCTTGCTCAATTGTATTTTTGATACGCCCACCTGTATAAAGTGGTAATCCTGCACTCAGCCCCAAACTACCGAAA
The DNA here is from genome assembly GCA_020629845.1 of Saprospiraceae bacterium. GTDB lineage: Bacteria > Bacteroidota > Bacteroidia > Chitinophagales > Saprospiraceae > JAAUTG01. The sequence goes on from JAHDCQ010000076.1 coordinate 7,747, forward strand.
CCAAGCGCGCTCGTTCCAAATTCGTTAGTTGTACGGTCAATAGTACGTCCGAACTGTAAGCCTCCGTCTAAGGACGCACTTACATTGGGCGTAAATTGTAGGCGATTGACACGATCCGTAATTTCTGCATTTTGAATGGCTATTTGATTGCGCTGCAAGGAAAGATTGCGTTCTTTGGCATAGTCTATACAGCCTTGCAAATCCCAGGTCTTTTGAGCGTAGGATAAATTCGCGATGAACACAAAGCAGCAGAAAAGGATAATTCGTTGCATATCGGATGTTTTTTTGTTAGATGTGAGATTTGTAAATGCTCAATGAGTGAGTTGTGAATTACTGAATGAGCGAATAAAGTTTAGAATTATTTACTCATTCAAAATTTTTTCATTCACTCATTGAGCATTTACAAGCTCACATCTAATAAATACAAAAGAACTAAAAAGCGAACACTTTAAAATACTGATTCTACCGATGGCGCATTTTTTTCGATGAAGGAGATATTTTGAGAATAGGAAAAGCCTATATTCACGCTCAAAATAAACATACACAATCATGAGATACTACCTTTTTCTATGGAGCATTTGCTTATTAACTGCTTGCCAAGATACCGCTACCAGTACAGAAATGAATGCAGATACTAGAAGTACAGCAACACCAACGAATATGCAATATGACAACTACCCAAACTATGAGGGGAATGATTTAGGGGTACGATACAAGCCTACGAAAACCACCATAAAAGTATGGTCGCCTGCTGCAGAAGCGATGACATTGCGCATCTATGAAGCAGGAGAAGGGGGCGAAGCGGTACAGACGATAGAACAAACTAAGCAGCAAAACAAGGTATGGGGCTATGAATTGGAAGGCGATTGGAAAGATAAATACTATACCGTACAAGCGAAAGTAGAAGGCGAGTGGCTGCAAGAAACCGCTGACCCTTATGCCAAAGCGGTAGGCATCAATGGCTATCGAGCTATGATAGTGGATTTGGATAGTACTGACCCTGAAGACTGGAGTGAAGATAAACGCCCGCCGCTTGGCAATTTCACAGATATGATTATCTACGAATTGCATGTGCGTGATATGTCTATTCACCCTTCATCGGGTATTGAAAATAAAGGGAAATTTCTAGGCTTGGTGGAAGCAGGCACACGTAGTCCAAAAGGTGAAAGCACAGGACTCGACCACTTCAAAGAATTGGGTGTGACGCACATTCATCTGCTACCTTCTTTCAATTTTATGCCTCGTTCGGTAGATGAAAAAAATCCTGATGCCAAGTACAATTGGGGCTACGACCCGCAGCATTATAGCGTACCCGAAGGAGCATACGCTACTGATCCTTATGATGGTAATAACCGCATTACCGAATTCAAAAAAATGGTGCAAGCTTTCCACAATAATGGTTTGCGTGTCGTTTTGGATGTCGTGTATAATCATACGGGCGAGACGGAGAATTCGGTCTTCAATCAAGTAGTCCCCGGCTATTATTATCGGCACAATGCAGATGGTACTTGGTCGAATGCATCGGGCTGTGGCAATGAAACCGCTTCGGAGCGTGCGATGATGCGAAAGTTTATGCTGGAGTCCATGAAATATTGGGTGGAAGAGTATCATATTGATGGCTTCCGTGTGGATTTAATGGCGATTCACGACATTGAAACCATGAACCTCATCACGAAGGAATTGCATAAAATAGACCCTAGTATTTTTGTATATGGCGAGGGTTGGACGGCTGGCGATAGCCCATTGCCCGTAGAGAAACGCGCGCTCAAAGCACATGGCCAACAACTTGAAAACATAGCCGTATTCAGCGACGATCTCCGCGATGGATTGAAAGGCAGCGTATTCGAGCATGAAGCTAGAGGGTTTGTAAGCGGACAAGCAGGCACGGAGGAAAGTATCAAATTTGGTATTGTAGCTTCCACGCAACATCCACAGGTGGATTATGAAAAGGTCAATTACTCCGACGCGCCCTATGCCAATCATCCGACGGAAACGATTAGCTATGTCTCTTGCCATGATAATCATACTTTATTTGATAAGTTAGCCATTTCTTGTGCGGATGTGTCGGAAGAAGATAGGCTAAAGATGCACCGATTAGCGAACACCATTGTCCTGACTTCGCAAGGCGTACCTTTTCTACATGCAGGCACCGATTTAGCCCGCACTAAAGAGGGCGTAGAAAATTCCTTTGAGTCGCCTGATGCGATTAATCAAATAGATTGGGAGCGGAAAAGTGCGTATAAAGCGCATTTTGACTACTATAAACAATTGATACAATTGCGCAAAAAACATCCTGCTTTCCGTATGCCTAGCACAGAAATGGTACAGCAACATCTAAAATTCTTAGAAGTGGATAAAGAATTGGTGCTTGCCTATCAACTATCGGATAATGCCAATGGCGATAGCTGGAAGAATATTCTTGTTTTATTGAATGGAAATAAAGAAGAAGTAGTGATAAAAACACCTCCAGGTGGCTGGTCGGTGGTGTTGCGTGGCGATAAGATTAATGAAAAAGGACTTGCAAAGGCTGCTGCTGGACAAGTACTTGTACCGGCTATGGGAGCGATGATTTTGAGGCAATAATATTCGGAGATTTAAATGAGTGAACTTTAAATCTTGAATCGTCATGCAATAGAATTGTTGAATGCGTGCATATGTTACCATATGACACGCATTCACACTTTATAGACAACTTGATTAAGACCTAAGATTGTTGCAAACCGAGTTCCCTCGCTGCTTGCGAATAAGGAATAAGTCGAGAGTTGTATTCTCTCGTAATTCTCGATAATGTCTGGTTCAGCTTGGTAGGTGCTACATGACTACACGCTACCACGTTTAAGTTAGTCAGTGGCTTTAAGTCACTGCAATCCAACTCTTTAGAAACTACGGAGGTATGCATGTTTTCATTATACTCATAGACTAGAATAGTCCATGTTTTTTCTGTATCTATTGTAGCTTCAGATAAAGGTGTTCCATTCGTTGCGAATGTATTAGCCAAACATGCAAATAGTAGGATGAAAAGTGTAAATACTGTTTTCATAGCTCAACAATTGTTACTCCACGAACATAACAGACGTGCCTATGGAGTGGTGAAGACTAAAGATTATTAACTGTAAGGTGAGAATCGGACGGAACAGCGTTTTTGAAGGGCATCTAATTAATTATAAGCTTTTATTATTGACATGCTCATAATATTAGGATGCGTTACAAAGGTAGAAATTTCCTTAACAAATAAAAATTTTTTCTAATTTGTTTTAGAAAAAATTGAAAATTCATTGAATACATTTTTTTGCCGATGCCCTAAACAATACATTGGCATGAGGGAAGCTCATATCTTAAGGCTTTAAAACAGCTTCTTACAATTCCATAAAATGAAGATATTATTTAATCAAATTCATAAGGTAGAAGATCGCATTTTGGATAGTTATATCGAAAAGTGGGAACCCTACGATGCACCACGTAATACGATTATTACTTGGGAAGGAGACACAGAACGCTATATGTACTATGTGCTAGAAGGCATCCAAAAATCTTACTATATTGATAAGGGGAAAGAACATATTATAGCTTTTACTTATCCACCTTCTTTCTCTGGTATTCCAGAATCGTTTATGAGTCAAACACCTTCGCGTTATTTTCTTTCCACCATCACGAAAAGTAAATTTCTACGGATTACGTACGAAGAGCATCAGCGACAAATGCAACAGGAGCGTGAAATAGAAACCCTTTTCCGAAAAGGTACAGAACGCCTGCTAATTGATACGCTAAGCCGCTATCACGAATTAATGGCGTTTGATATAGAAACTCGTTTCCGCAATTTTGTAGCGCGGAGTCCGCATCTCCTGCAAATGGTATCTCAAAAAGACCTTGCTTCTTATCTTCGTATCAATCCTACCAATTTCAGCAAACTCTTAGGG
>JAHDCQ010000076.1:11763-18875 GCA_020629845.1 Saprospiraceae bacterium
AGACCTTGCTTCTTATCTTCGTATCAATCCTACCAATTTCAGCAAACTCTTAGGGTGCGTAAAAATCTAAAATCTTGGTTTATACCAAGATTTAGGTGGTAGAGTAGGGCGAACTTTGTATCAAAAGCAAGCATGAAACAATTACTAATCGTCCTAATTCTATTCAAGATGACAACTATAAGCAAAGCGCAAGTAGATCGCGCCCTTTATCCATTTGAAAGTAAATATCTCCAACTCGATGCGGGCAAGATGCACTATATAGATGAAGGTGTGGGTGATATTCTGCTATTCGTACATGGTACGCCCACTTGGTCGTTTTTGTATCGGGATTTTATCAAGGCATTTTCTGCTACCCACCGCTGTATTGCGATAGATCATATTGGTTTTGGACTCTCCGATAAACCTACTGACTTTGTAGGTACACCAGAGGCACATGCTGCTAATTTATCTAAATTCATACAACAGCTTGAGTTGGAAAACATTACTTTGGTGGTACACGATTTTGGTGGCCCGATTGGCTTAGGTGCTGCGCTTCAACATCCGAATCGCATAAAACAGCTAGTCGTATTTAATACGTGGCTTTGGGCAACTCAAGAAGACAAAGCAGCCCAAAAAATAGATCGGTTCATCAATAGTCGCTTAGGGCATTTCTTGTATTTGCGCATGAATGTTTCCCCCAAAAGCTTACTAAAAAGAGGTTTTGCGGATAAGCGAAAATTAAGTAAAACGGTACATCAGCACTACGTTCAGCCGTTTCCGAATAAGGCATCGCGTTATGGTTTGTTGCGTCTTGGACAAGCCCTAGTAGGTGCTTCTGATTGGTATCAAAGTCAATGGGAACAATTGCATCAATTGGAAACTAAAGACTGGCTTATCCTTTGGGGGATGCAGGATGAGTTTATCCCTAGTACGCATTTAGAGCGTTGGCGAAAACGATTGCCGCAAGCACAAGTAGAAATATTTGAGTGTGGGCATTTTGTGCAAGAGGAAGTTACACAAGAAGCGATTGCCGCTATTCGTGCGTTTTTAGTTACGCAATAGTTCATCAATAAAATAGCCAGCAGCTACCGTTGTAACTCCTGGCTATCAAACTCCAAGTACTTGTACTTGTTGCAAATTCGTTACTTCATGTTACGCATGTGCTGTGTAACATCAAATAATTTAGTAATTCAATATCATAGGCGTTGCCGTCATCACCCCTAAGTGGTTACGATGTTTCACAGCTACATGGTATTCCTTATTCGGAGGTAGGCTAAAATCAGGGAAGCCTGTTCCTGTTCCATCTACTACTTTACCATTTTTCAGTAAGAGTGCCGATGTTGTTCCCAATACAGTAGTTGGTGTATTTGGGTCACGTACTTCTAAGAAGACCCAATCTACTACGCCTAAACTTGCATCATTAAGTACTGCCATAGTGGTAGTTTCGCCGCCACCATCGCCTACATGCGCGAAGCTAAGTCCTGTATAGGGCTCTGTAAGTGGAATGAGATTAGCAGTTGCTAAATCTGTTTTCATTCCAATAGTTATAGTTGGTACAGTTGATAAAGTATCTATAGGTCCAGATAAATTCACACTCACATCCAAGCGAATACAATTTTTGATGATGTCCACGATAGTCTCACAGCGTTCGCCTGCGGCATTGGTCATAATTACGCCTACTTCGTCCGTAGGACTTAATCCAACTGCCGTATAAGTATTACTTGCACCGCTTTGACGACTTTCTCCTGCATCAAATTGGCGGTTTGCATTTACATCTTCGAAGAACTCATAGTTGGTTACTGTTCCACTTGTATTTGATGCAGTTACTACAGCATCGGCATCACAAGTAGCTGGTGTAATTGCCATTTCTGTATATAACTCATTACCAAAGAAATACACTGCACCTGGTCCACGATTATTATAGTTCATCTCGTCTGCATCGGTTTTATTGTAGGCACAACCGATGATGGTGGTACAGCCATCAATCGCTACGGCACTTCCAAATTCATCTTCATCACCGCGCACACTAGCCGTTACTTTATTCACCAATCCCCAATTGTTCGCACCGCCCACATCACGCTTAAAGAAATAAACCGAACCTGAATTAAAGAGGTTATTCATCTCATTCACATCTTCATCTTCTTTGTGTGCTCCTACTACGATATAGTCACCACTAATTGCCACTCTTTCTCCAAATTCATCATCTATTCCTTGCGTTGGGGCTACTAGTTTCTTTACTTCTCCCCAATTGTTTGTGCCGCCTGTATCTTTATTATATACATAGACTGCACCATAGTCATTTGTTAAAGCTCCAAGCGCATCATCCTCATAGGCCCCCACTACCACATTATCGCCATCAATACCCACTGCAGAGCCGAAACGTATGTAAGGCCGAGGTGTAGAAATATCGAGTTGTTTCACCAATCCCCAATTGTTTGTGCCGCCTGTATCTTTATTATATACATAGGCTGTACCAATTTCGGGTCCACCTACCACATCATAGCCTGATTCGCCTACTACGATATTGTCACCAGAAATAGCTACCGATCTTCCAAAATTATTGTTCGTATTACCACGATTAGGGGATTCTATTCTTTTGACTAGCGTCCAAGTACCGCCCACGTTTTGGTAAATATAGAACACTCCAGCTCCAAAAATAGATGCACTACCGTCAGCACTTGCTGTTTCACCTTCCGCTGAAATTACTGCATAATCACCATCTACCTCTAGCCTAATTCCAAATTTAGCATTTGTCTCTGGAATGGGAGCTTGAAGAAGTTGCACCTGCGAGAAATTATCAGAATCGCCACCATCACGTTTATAGATATATACTCTACCTTGCCCTGAAGGGACAAAAGGTTCAGAAGCGAAAACATAATCACCAGAAATAGAAACGGCATTTCCGAAATAGCCAAAAGCCTCACGAGTGGGAGTGGTTATTTTTTGGATGAGCGTCCACTCTCCGTTCACCTTTTTCAGAATGTTGATTTTACCTGCGCGTGATAGACTAGGTCCCATTTCATCGGCAGTTAATTGGTCAAGAGTTTCCCCTACTACGGCAAAGTCTTTGTCTATCGCTACTGCGTCTCCAAAGTAATCATCATCGTTTCGGGCATCGGAGGTTACTTTGCTTATTTCTGTGAAAGCAGTGGTCTGTGCTTGTCCTGTTATTATAATGCTCCAACAAGCGAGGAGTAAAGTAAAAGTCTTAATTGTGAAATTTGCGTTTTTCATTTTAGTAGTATTTCGTATCCCTTGAATAATATGTATTTATCGTGGTGTAAGATAACGAGTGATACTTTCGTCCAAGGGAGCATGCTCCCTTGAAGTGCTGAGTTTTTATCACTCGCTTTTGACCACTACCGTATTTACAATCCTAGAAGACATAGCAAACCCATGCGTGTATAGGTCTACATCGCGTTCATAAATTACTGACTAGTTGTATATTATGGATTGTTTTTTCTTATTGACATTTCAAAGCTAAGGAGCTTATCAACACTATGCAACTTTTTGTTGTGAGCTGTAGCAGTTTTGTGGTGAATGGTAGAAATCCTGTGGTGAGTGGTAATTTGAATTGGTGAATTGTCGGATTTTGAGGGTAAATGGTAAAAAATGGACGATAGCTTTCATATACAAAAGCCGAAAGCTCAGATTAAAGCTTTCGACTTTTGGTTTGGTTCCTTTTAGTAATTTTGCTGCTCAATAGTATTGAACATAGCAAGAAAGCCTACAACTCCCGATACAGTCGTACTTTAATATCAGGAAATTCTTTCGCCAAAGCTTCCTGCAAGCCTACTACATGCCCTGCGCCAACCACTACGACACTCTTTTGGTGTCTATGCTCCTGAACTTGATTGCCAATATTGCGCGCCATTTCCAGATTGCGTAAATCCCAATACATGGTACCATCTTCACAAGGCTTGCAGCTTGTTTCTCGATAGCGAAAAGAATTCAATTCATGGTATTCTCGCACGGTTTTCTCCCGATTCGTGTATTTACCTAGACTGCCAAATGCGCCATTTAGCCCTTCTTCTATGGAGAGGCGAATGAGTTGTCGTTTGATGCGTTTCGCGCCTTTATCTTTGCTTTCTTTGTCGTTCTTTTCACAGGCACGCCAAGCTTTGCCATAGTCTTTAAAATACTGTTGAAAATCCATGCTATACAGCTTCGTCATACCCATCTCAATAGCTAGAGGAATGCTTACATCTGTCATTTCGTGTCCGCGTAGTTTGCGTTTCCCATCTAAACCATAGGAGACCAAATTACTATAGAGTTGCATATTAGCATAGTCCAGACTAAGCTGATAGTGTTGGTACAACAGCTTAAAATCTGCTTCGGTCATTTGGTCGAGTGTTTTTTGTTGCGCTGTTTTTACCTCATTTTCATCCAAACTAAGTTTTTGACTTAGCGTGTCAGCACAAGCCAGAAAACCTGCATAATAATCCTTCATACTCAAGGTGTCCCAAGCGGGAATACGCTCTACATAAATTGCATCGGGTTGGTAGGCTTTTGCTTTTTTGAGCATGGGGCGATAAGACTTTTTCGCCAAACCATACACGCCGTGCATTGTGCCGACAATGAGTACTTCTTGTTGTGCGAAAAGGGAAGTAACAAATACCAAACATAGACTGATAAGACCGAGTGATTTTTTCATTTTGAATTGTTTTTGAGATGACAGCCGTTTTTAAACGACCGTCATCTAAGCTCAGGTGATTTCTCTACTTATTTTTTTATAAACACTGTTGAATCCTAATACTTTTGTGTCTCCTATCTCACATCTATCGTCTTTCAATCTATCTATTTATTGCTTCAAATAATCGAATACATTCACTAATTCATACTTCGGACTACGCTCCATAAACTCTCTGAAAAATGCCGTGTGTGTTGCGCCCATCAGAATAAATACGCGGTCATCTTCCTGCAAGTCCAATTGATTGAGATTGGAATACATGCGCAGGTTGCGCTGATAGAATTTTGCTGCTTCATCTGCTCCTTCAAAGTTTCCTTCGGTGCTGACATGTGTTAGAATGTCTGCATTGATATTGAGTAAAAAATCCAAAGTTTCGGGCTGATTGGTAGTGCGGAGCTTATCCCAAGTATTGCCTGCATCCATTTTTTGGATTTTTGCTTCTAAATTTTGCATATAGGCATTGTAGGTCTTGAATTCACGCTTGCTTTCCAGTTCTTCCGCAATTCTGTAATTGTAGCCCATTCTGTGGTCAATACCATAGATGCGTTCCGCGCTACTCAAGCGTCCAACTTCAAAAGCTAGGAGTTCCAACTCACTAGGATTTTTGATTTTCATATCTGGATTTTGTACATAATCTGCATAGTATTTCTGCAACCATTCATTGCGTTCAGGCACTAGCTCTACTATTATCACTGTTGGCTTAAATTCTGATAGTGCGGCTGCAATAGCTTGTGCTTCTGTTTGGTTTTTTTTATCATGTTCATCATATTCAGTTTTGTGCGCATCGGAAGTGCCGCCCATGTGAAATGTACCGAAATTCAAGACTTGTACTTTTGAGTTTGTGTCGCTTTGTGCTATCAAAAATGTTACACTCAATATCAGTGCGAATAGGATGCTTAACTTTTTCATTTTATGTGATTTTATATTTATCAATTGACTTGTTGTCGTTTGTTGATACAAATGTAGGCGGTGAGTTAATAGGCTGAAAATGAAATCGGTGAAGCGAGCAATTGTCTCTGTAAATGTGATTTTATTGGGCGGTTCAGTTCACCGATAAAAAAGGCGCGTTTACCGATAAAAGAAGGCGTTTACCGAGTTTTATTTGAGGAAATAAGGATATAGTGTGTACTTTGGAAATATGAAACTGCAAATCAGAAATTTATTTATTGCCTTTTTAGTTTTCGATTTTTTAATCGGACCATTACGAAGAATGCTTGTCCAAAAGCAAAGTTTACAGGAAACGTATTCTTGGTTAAGCGACCCACATTTAGCTTATGTTGGTCTTGGGTCTATTTTTATACTTTGGCTTTATACTTTCGGGGCATATTGGCTATTTTTCAAAACCTATTCTAAAAACAATAAAGTACTTTCTTTTAGTCTGCTTCCTGTATTAGCCGTAGTGGGCATTGGACTGCGCTATCTTAGCCAAGAAATTATTGGCTTACAAATTTTCGGAAAAGGCAATTATAATGAAGGTACAAGCATAGGATACTATATTTTTGATAATCTCTACTATGTAATTCTTTATGTAAGTCTCGGTACGGTCTTCTTTTTTATCCAATATGCGCAGCACAAAGAAGCGCAGCAGCAAGCATTAATTCTTCAGAATCAAAAGACCGAACTCGCCTATTTACGCTCGCAATTGAATCCGCATTTTCTATTCAATAGTTTGAATAATATCTACTCCTTGATTTACTATAAATCAGATAATGCTTTGCGTTCCGTTGAGAAATTATCGAGCCTACTGCGCTATGGATTGTATGAAAAAGCAGATAAAGTGCGCGTGAAGAAAGAAGTGGCACATCTTGATGATTTCATAGAACTGCAAGCCATGCGTTTTGATTATCTGCTTGCGTTGGATAAGCAAATTGCGGAAGATGTGGAAATGTTAAAAATCGCGCCTTTGATGTTGATTCCATTTGTGGAAAATGCTTTTAAACATGGTAATTTGAAAGACCCAAAGAAACCGTTATTAATTCGCTTGGAAAAAGATGAAACTGACCTCATTTTTCGAGTAGAAAATGAAAAACGCGCGCAGCAAAAAGACGAAGTAGGCGGTATTGGGCTAGAAAATATCCAAAAGCGACTCGCGCTGATATATGGCGAAAAAGCTACCTTAGCCATTGATGAAACAGACACCGAATTTAAAACCACACTAAAAATTGCACTATCCGAATGTTGAATTGTATCCTGATAGATGACGAACCTTTGGCTTTGCGCCTACTCTCCGATTATGTAGAAAAAACGGAGGGTTTACAACTGCTCGAAACTTTTTCTAATCCGATTGCTGCATTGCAATATGCCGAAGAACATCGCCCCGATTTGATTTTTTTAGATATTCAAATGCCAGAACTTACCGGTATCCAATTTATGAAAATCGCCAATGGGAAATACAATATCATCCTCACTACGGCTTATGATGAATACGCGCTGGATAGCTACG
>JAHDCQ010000077.1 GCA_020629845.1 Saprospiraceae bacterium
TGTTTTTTGTAAAGTTACAAAGAATATTTGGGCAACATCTTATTGCTATAGCAGCCCGATACTTTTGCATCTATTATGCTAATCTTTTTGTAATTATTCAGAAGAGAGAGCAGAGACCACTTTGTTGAGACCCGCCTGCCGTCGGGCAGGGAATAGAGACTTAAAATACGACTTTTTCATCATCCTTGTCTCTGCTCTCCCAGTGAAACGGTCTCTGTTCTCTGTTCTACTGAATAGTTACATCTTTTTTAGTGTATTTTTGTGAAGCTTCATCCAAAGGAAAGATTATGAGGGCTTCGGAAAAAAATAAACTACGTATCTGAATTGGTATTTTTTTTCCGAAGCCCTGAATATAGAAATTGGTTTTAGCAAATAAAAAACAAATATGCAATTTACAGCCGCACTTACTCGCTTTGAAGACAATCCGCTTTGGGGACATCATATTCCTGTGCCTGATGCTATTGCACAAGCGTTTTTGGATGAAAAACAAAAGCGCGTAGTCTGCGATTTGAATGGCACACACAGCTTTCAATGTGCCTTAATGCCTAATGGCGATGGTCATTATTTTGTGATGGTAAATGCGGAAATTCGTAAGAACATGAAGCTAGAAGTAGGGGACATGCTAAACGTGACCCTCACGAAAGACGAAAGCAAATATGGACTGCCCATGCCTGAAGAATTTCAAGAATTGCTACATCAGGATGAATTAGCAGATAAATACTTTCACGCGCTCACTAAGGGTAAACAGCGAAGTCTGCTACACATCATTGGTAAACCTAAGAGCGAAGCAAAACGTCTCGAAAAAGCTATTGTGGTAGCCGAATACCTAAAAGCCAACGAAGGCGTGCTAGATTTCAAGGCATTGAATGAAGCGTTTAGAAATTATAAACCAACTTTTTAACATTGAATCAACTTCCACATATCGCGTCCGTCATCGCTGAGAGTATCCAAGTGAAGCAAGCTCTTTTGCAAGATGAAGCCTTACTCGCGCGCCTTCAATTGGCTGCGGATTGGTGCATCTCAGCCTTCCAACAAGATCGTAAAGTACTGCTCTGTGGCAATGGCGGTAGTGCTGCCGATGCACAACATATTGCGACAGAATTGAGCGGGCGGTTCTATAAAGACCGTGCGGCTTTATTTGCAGAAGCACTCAATATCAATACGGCTTATCTCACTGCTGTGGCCAACGACTATTCCTTCGATTATATCTTTCAGCGCGCTATAGAGGCAAAGGGACGGGCAGGGGATGTGTTTATCGGTATTTCCACATCTGGCAACTCTCCGAATGTACTGAATGCCATGCGCCAAGCACAGACACAAGACATGAAAACCATCGCTATGACAGGGCAAACAGGTGGCAAACTAGCCGATTTTAATCCGCTTTTACTCAATGTACCTTCATGCGATACCCCACGCATTCAGGAAGCACATATTTTGATTGGCCATATTATTTGTGAGTTGGTGGAAACGGCATTGTTTTAGAATATTCACACATGCCCTATTACTCCTTCTGCTTAGAATCCATCAAAATGGTGACTGGTCCATCATTGAGCAGGCGCACTTTCATATCTGCACCAAACTCGCCTGTACCGATACTGCGTCCTGCTATGGTTTCGAGGGTTGCTAGAAATTGTTCATACAATGGAATAGCAATGTCTGGTTTTGCTGCTTTGATGTAGGAAGGACGATTGCCTTTCTTAGTACTGGCATGTAGTGTAAATTGGCTTATCACCAATAGCTCGCCATCTATATCGAGTAGCGATTTATTCATCACCCCATTTTCATCTCCAAAAATACGGAGCTTACTAATTTTCTTGCAAAGCCAATCAATATCGGCCTGCTCGTCGGTGGGTTCTATACCTAGTAATATTAATAACCCTTGCCCAATCGAAGATTTTATCTTTCCTTCAATCGTGACCGATGCTTCACTAACTCGTTGTATAACTACACGCATATTTTGTCTATGTAAATTTCTAGCTGTTAAATAAATGCACCAAGCTGGATTGATAAGCGGGGAGCGATTGTTAAGCCAAAAATCAAGCACATCGGCTTAACAATCGCTCCTTCGTCGCGCTTATCAATCCCGAATCAGCGGATTTTTTACAGAGGGCATATTTTTAGACTGACTGTTCCTTTTATGATTCGATTCTTTTCTCTCATCTCTGCTCCCTCCTCTAAACAATTTCACTTTTCAACACCTTTTCCAATAAATTCTTCCGGGTCATCGCCGCAGCCGTAATGACTCCCGAAAACAAAGCTGCGCCTACGCCTGCAGTCACGATGTCTTGTCCTGTCAGGTAGAAATTTTTGATAGGCGTATGTGGGCGTAGAAACTTTTGCTGGAAGCGTTGCGGACTATGATCTAAGCCATAAATTTCACCTTGTTCATAATTTACAAAATGCTGCGTGGTGATAGGTGTAGATAATTCATAATAATCCACTGCGCCCTTCATCTGTGGCTGCACTCGATAAAGCTGCTCGAGTAGGCGTTGCGCAATAGTTTCCTTGAAGGTGTCATAGTCTTCCCCCCGTTTTTTCCATCGCGTATCCGCCCATTTTGCTACTGCTTCATAGGGCAGCAGCGTGATAATGTCAACGGTACTTTTGTTGGGATAGCGATTGTTCCAATCGGGGTCTTTTGCTGCGGGGAAGGAAATATAGACTACAGGAAATTCTGTGTTTATATCATCTACAAAACGCTGCACACAGCTATCGTGGTCGCCTTCGGCAGGATAAATCCAATAGTTCGTTTTGGGCATTTGCAGTGCTTCAGGCGAGCCTTTTAGACCTACATATAAGCAAGCATGTGCGACGGAGGGTTTTACCTTTTGGAGTTGCTCCACTAGGCGATGCTTTTCTATACTTGCTTTAGGAAGTAATTTTTTATAACTCACATGAATCCCCGCACCACTTACCACTTTATCCGCACGAAAAGTGTTCCCATCGCTCATGCGTACGCCCACGGCAGTATTATTTTCTACTACTACTTCCTCTACTTCTGCGCTTATCAAAATAGTGCTATCCGTTTTTGCCAACACAGGCGCGATGCTTTCTACTATTTGGGATGAGCCACCAATAGGAAAACTGCCACCCGAAAAATAATGCCGTGCTACCGAGGCATGCATCGCAAAGCTACTCTGTTTAGGCGGTAGTCCATAATCGCCATATTGCCCTGTGAGTACTTTGATAAGTTCCTCGTTATCGGTCAAGCCACGCAAAACTTCATAAGTGGTTTGTTTGGCATGTTTCAGAAAAGGGCGGCGCATAAATCCGCCTGATACTTTGCTCAGGAGAGGCGGTAGAGTCTTTTCGATAAAGAAATTTTTGGAGGTTTTATTAGAAGCAAATACTAAATTGACATAGTTTTCGATAGCTTCTCCCTCATCAGGGAAATATTCAAGCATTTTCGCTTTAAAATTGGCTGTTCCTTTTACAAAATCATAGTGCTTGTCGCCTATTACGATTCGGTCGTACACTTCGCCTATATCTGCCCATTGTAGCGCACTATCACTAATGTAGTCGAAGAGTTTTTTGATGATACTATTGGGGCGTTGTACCTCCCCGATGTAGTGAATCCCTACGTCCCACTCATAGCCCCTACGCTTGAAAATATGCGTGAACCCACCTGCGGTATAATGCCGTTCTAACACTAATACGCGTTGCCCTTCTTTCGCTAAGAAAGCTGCCGTAGTGAGGCTTCCCATACCAGAGCCTATAATGATAGCGTCGTAGTGATCGTGGGTTTGATAATTTTTTTTGTACGACTGAATGGTGCTGGACATCGTGTATAATATTAACTATTAGCGTAACTACTTAAAGGAGAGAGCAGAGACCGTCCTTTGAACTGAGAGAGCAGAGAGGGACAAGTATTTTTTTATTCATTCTCTATTATTCTTTGGTATACCATCTCATCTCTCTTCTCTCAATGAACGAAGCGAATGGTCTCTCTTCTCTGCTCTAAATAATTACCTATTAGCTACTGAAAACCAATAAAAAAGGATAATAATAAGGGCATGCAATACTAAGACTAAGGTATACACCTGATTCCAACTGCCCAGAAATGGTGGCGGTGTTTCTTCTTTAGAAGATGGTTTTGACATAATTGTTCTTTATTTATTCCGCTAAATAAGAAAATTTAGGATAATATTAACAAAAAAATTAACGCTTACGTACAGCGCGAATGTCACTTTCCACGTTATTTAAGTGTCTTTTATATGAAAACTGATTTTTTGATAGAAATTCTGTCAGAAAACAGATGAACTTTATTAACTTAAATCACCCATATTATGAAATTATTAGCAACCGTAGTGGTCCATAGACCACGGGACTAAAGTAGTCCAATTCGCCTGATTTTCACTAGTTGCTAAAGCACGATTGTTTTTACATCAAAGGTATTATTCTGTATGGTGTTTTATTCAATGCCGAAGGTCTTATAAAGAGGCCTTCGGCATTAACTGTTAACGTTCTGTGCTTGCGGAATTTATCGGAAAACTTATATTTGCTACATGAGTCAATTAAAATTTCGATTTTTAGAACAAGAGCTGCAAAGCTACAACAAAATGCTCGGGCAAGCAGCCGATACTATACTGGATCAGGATGTTTCCAACTACCCTATTTTCATTGTGCATCAGCAAGATATGGCGGCTGGAATCCCTCTGGTAGAACAGAGCAAAACTGAAGGAAGTTGGTCAATAAATGCCTCTACACTAGAAGAGTTTGTAACTAAGCAATTAATCGAATCTGAAAAAGTCAATAATTTTCGGGCGATATACAAGAATCCTAAAGAAAATCTTTGTTTATTTGTGCTTAGCGAGCTAGGAGCGACATTTATCTTCCTGCCACGCAAGGATTAGCGTATTATGATTTATTGCAATGTATCCTAAAAACCACTAATGTCTTATGAACTGAAACAGAATCAATATTCTGATTTTTTATCTTTATCTCTATTCAGAGACCGACTACAATTAAAATAACAGGACGCTTTATAAGCACGGAATGTCTGACATTCTCATAGCTATCTCATATACTTGACACAACAAACTCTGTCAAAAAGCGGATTATTAATTATTACATTGGCTTACTTACTGACTTGACAAAAATTTTTAGGGCAACTATGCTATCTATTTTTTGAATAGCAATGGTTGCCCAGTATTTTTGCTTTCAAAAAGCAAATATGCATAAGGTTCTTTTTATCAACGAGGCACATCCCATATTACCAAGTCGTTTAACCCAACTAGGCTACACTTGCCATTTTGATTATCAAAGTTCTAAGTCGGAAATAGAACGGCAATTAGCGGGTTTTGAAGGCGTAGTGCTACGTAGCAGAATGAAGGTTGATAAAGCATTCATTGATGCGGGTATCAATCTGAAATTCATCGCTCGCGAAGGGGTAGGTGTGGAACATATTGATGTAGCTTATGCGGAAAGCAAAGGCATAAAAGTTTTAACGTCCCCCGAAGGCAGCCAAGATACCGTAGCTGAACACAGTATGGGTTTGCTGCTTACCTTACTCAACAACCTCAGTCGTGCTGACCGACAAGTGCGAGCAGGGCAATGGCTACGCGAAGCCAATCGCGCAACGGAACTGAAGGGCAAAACGATTGGCATTATTGGCTATGGCAATATGGGACGTGCGTTCGCGCAACGCTTACAAGGCTTTGGGGTACGGGTAATTGCTTATGATAAATACAAAACCAACTATGGTGACGAGCATGCGGCGGCGGTAGATTTAGAGACGCTCTTTAAGCAAAGCGATATTATCAGCCTACATATTTATTATATTCCAGAAAATTATCACTTCGTGAATGCGGCTTTTTTGGATGCTTTCCAGAAACCGATTTATGTCATTAATACAGCGCGGGGTTTGGTGTTGAATACAGCCGATTTGGTAGAACGCTTACAGTCGGGCAAAGTATTAGGTGCTGCACTTGATGTATTGGAATATGAAGAACAATCCTTCGCGCGCATTATGCAGGGAACATTGCCTGCCCCTTTCCAATACCTTACCCAAGCCGACAATGTGGTGCTGTCGCCACACATTGCTGGCTGGTCATTTGAATCGAAAGCGGGGCATGGGCGCGTATTGGCGGATAAAATTGCTGCACTGGAATTAGTTTGAAAAAGCCTTACGCGTCATTATCAGTGGAATGCCAATCAAGATTAGAGCGACTATATTGATGATAATCACATTATGCACCGCATTATAATACATGGAAATTCCAGAATCAATGAAAAACCAAGAAAGTAGCCCCAACCACATGGCATAGTACGCCCATTTTTCCTTTTTCTTGAAGGCGTTTTCAGAAATCATAATCATCAAAATATGAAAGCCAACTATCGTCCCACCGATAATGCCAAAGAGCCAATTTTTGAAGTAAAGTATATTTTGAGGCAGTTCTTGTCCTTCAAAAAACACCCCTTTTGTATAGCTATTGTGGAGATCAAAAAAGAAAGAATTGCCTGCAAAAGCGACTAAAAAGCCCACTATTACAGTTATCACATTGGCGTAGGTGAGCCACTTTTGCCAAAAGTGGAAATGCTTGTCTGTCATTGTTTTCCTGTTTTTTGTTTGTTCTGTTTGTGAGGACTAAGATAGGGTGAAGTCAGCGTTTGGAAATGCGATTGCCTGAAATATTCCGTTGCCGAGAGCAGCGAAAGCGATTGACATCCTCCCCACGTGCCTTTATATGTTTTGTTTTTCGACCTTGTACACGGGCGCGCCATTTTTTCCAATTATTCAAGCGCATTTCGGATTTCATCAGTTTGATGACTTCGGCTTCTTTGAGTCCAAATTGAGCAGTTATCGCATCGAAAGGCGTACGGTCTTCCCACGCCATTTGTATGATGCGGTCAATGTCGCGTTCCGTGAGTTCGTAGGTTTGAATAATTTTTTTCGCTTTCATGTTAGCGAAACAGTAAGGTCGGGGTTTTGTTGGAACTTTTTATCCTTCGTCCAAACGCACAAAATCACTTTGATACCGCCACAGCACCAAAAGAGCTAGGAATAGAAACACACTCAAAATACCAAACGCATAAATAATATTATTGCTCCACTGAAAAAAGGGCATTGCAAAAAGCCCAAGCAAAACAATACGCGATGCAATATTGGTAAGGAAGAAAATACTCGTAGCGCGCCCATAGACCTGATTCGGGACATGCTTAAACAAGAAGGTCGTGCGCTGAATGCGAATACCTGCATTGGTGATACCAAGAATAAGCAACATGCTATAGAATATCGGGATATTACAAGTAAAAGTTAGTACCGCAAGTAGCACAGCACAAATACCCGTCATCAGCGTAACCGATACAGGAATATTTGTCCAGCTAAAGACGCGCCGAATCGCTACACCAGCAAACACCGCCCCGATGGAATAGAATATCTCCGAAATGGCATATACATCGCCACTCGCTAGTAAGTGCTTATTGACATAGGAAGCAGAGAGGTAAAAATTAGTAAGCAAGGTGACTGCAAAGACGGCATAGGAAGCGACTCCGAATAGTAAAATCATGCGGTGTTCTAGTAAGTAGTTGAAGCCAATTTTGAGCTGTTGCCACACGCTGCCTTTATCGGGTGTGCGTTCCTTGAGCGATACATAGCGCATAGCTGCAATGATGAGAAAAGCGAGGAAATAAGTCGCTGCATCCAATAGGAATATTTGCTGAATAGACCAAGCTGGAATATCAAAAGGCAAGGAAATGGGCAGTCCAAAAAATTCGCTTTGCCCTGCGCGAGTCCCTTCTAACAAAATAGCCGCTACGCCCCCTGCCATGATGGTGGTAAGTTGCCCCTGCACCTCAATATAGGAAGTCATGCTACCATAGTGTCGAGGTTCGCTGATTTCTTGTGCGAAGGCATACACGCAAGGATAATGCAAATTATAATCCAAAAAAGTCAGCGTAAATACTGCCGCCACAAGATACCAGGGTAGCGTTCCCCAATAAAAACCCAATCCTGCAATGCTTGCTACCAACAAACCGACGATAGCAGTGAGGGCAAGAAAGATATATTTTCGATTGAAGCGGTCAATAAGTGTGCCACAATAGGGCGACCAGAAAATCGCTAAAGCTGTCGTAAACATATAGACGAGTCCGAATTGGCTCATCATGTCTTGTTTCGCAAAATACCACGGAATAGCAATCATACTGATACCTTGCGCGATACCCGAAACGGTATTAGCTAACAGCAGCAAAAGGACTGCCGAGCGATTCTTCATAGTGCGTATTTGACTGCCTTTAAAAGACAGTTATTTTTTGAGCAAAAATTCCTTCATGGCCTTCGCTACTTCCTCAGGCTGTTCATCTACAATGAAATGCCCGCCTTTGAGTCGCGCCACTTCCAAATTGGAATAATAGTCTTCCGCACCAAAGATATATTCTTTAATGATGACGGGGTCTAAAATGCCATGAATGATTTTGGTGGGTGTGTCAATAATTTTGCCTTCATAGTTTTTTGCCCAGCGTGCGCGGTCTTTATCCAATGTGCGGTAAATATTCGCGGCGGTGGTGATGGTATTCGGAATTTTGTAGCAACGAATATACTCCTGAATTGCATCTTCTGGCACCGGATTGCTAATACCTCTACTAAAAAAGCGCACCCAAACCTCCTCTTTTCCTGCCAATAATGCTTCTGGAAACTGCTTTATACTCAAAAAGAATTGATACCAAGAAGAGCGAAATAGGTATTTCACCAACACTTCCGCAGCGGCAGCTTGCCCCTTCGGATTATTGATAAGCACCATATTCATGATGAGGAGTTTTTGGATGCGTTCAGGTTGCAAGAGTGCCATTTCTTGTACAATAGCCCCACCCCAATCATGCCCACCAAGTTGAAACTGCGAAATACCTAAGGCATCTGCTACGGCAAACATATCTTTTGCCATTTCATCCTTTTCATAATATTTCAAATCCAGCTCTCGATTGCTGTCACCCATGCCGCGCAAGTCGGGAGCAATAACGTAAAAGTCTTCCTGCAAATAGGGCGCGGCATGATGCCAACAGTAGCCTGTTTGTGGCCAGCCATGCAGGAGCATCAAAGGTGGATTGCTATCATCTCCATACGTTCGAATATGGAAGGTGCCGCGAATTGTTGTTAGTAGTTGTTTCATGCTATGAAATTATCCTTGACTTTCATTGCTTTCAAACTTTTTCGTTCTTTAGTAATTTTGATACATAGCTATACGAATACCAAAGTTAGGGAATAGATAAGTGGTTGCTATTAGAATACTTTAGGATGGTGTAGATTGGAATGCAAAGAATAAGTTGAGGTACTAAATTAATTATTCCGTAGCAAAAATCTGCCCGAAATCCTTAAAGGACTTAAATTCTAGCGCATTGCCGCTGGGGTCGAAGAAAAACATAGTGGCTTGTTCACCTACTTCACCCTCAAATCGGATGTAGGGTTCAATAATGAATTGCGTGCCGTGGGCGGTGAGTTTTTCGGCTAAGGCTTGCCATTCATCCCATTTCAATATCGCACCGAAGTGTTTTACAGGTACTTTTTTTCCATCTACAGGATTGCTTGGGGCAGCGGCATTATCTTCATCTACTAAGTGCGCCGAAATTTGACTTCCCCAAAAATTAAAATCTATCCAACGCTCTGCAGTACGTCCTACTTGACAACCCAATAAACCTTCATAAAAAGCGCGAGTAGCAGGGAGGTCTTTTACAGGAAATGCTAAATGAAATGGTGCCATTTGCAATAAGTATTAGGTACAGGCTATTATTAGGTATTTTGAACGCACAATAATTAGAGAAGAACAATCTTACTAGACTGAGGACGAGGTTAATTTATTATTTCATCCTTTCTTCTAGCATTTTCTTACCTAATACCTTGTACGTAATGCTTAATACCCAAAAAAAATTATCGTTTATTTAGTCGTCTTGTAGAAATGACATTGCCCTTGTAGTCCATCAATTGTACGAGGTACATGCCGCGCGAAAGTTCCGTCAAATCAAAGTGATTTTTACCTGGTGTAGCAGGAAATTGCTTAATAGGACGACCTACTAAGTTGAAAAAGACCACCTTATTTACCTTCGATTCATAATTATTGAAGTACACGTAGTGTGTAGCTGGATTAGGATATACCTTCAAATCTATATCATTCGCCTGCTGTGTTTTTTGCGCAGGGCGGTCGTAGGCAAAGCCATTTGAACTTGCAAGCTGTCCATATGAAATGGAGCTTATTAGGAGGAAAACAATGAGTAGTAGATGCTGCTTCATATACAATCGGTTTTGAAATCGTCTTCATTTGAAGCTTAAAGAACGACAAGTTTAATAATTACTATGGACTAAAAAATGCAACTAGATTTCGGCAAAGTACGTCTCTTCGAGTATTTAGATACATAAAGCTACAATTTTAACACAAGCATTGCAAGTTTGAGTCGTATATATTCAAAAAAAATATGACTGCATACGCAATATTTTGATTTCCTTAAACGATTGCTAGACACTATTCGATTTTTAAAGCACCGCTTTCTTGCTGTCAGAATATTAGCTTAAAATCATAAAAAAATGATTGTCAATGTAAAGTGAAACTAAATTAAACCAGCGTAATCAAGCGTTTTTCTTTCAAGTGTGGAATCGCGTTGAAGGTCTTTAAGGAAAATCGGCCTTTGGAAAACAGAAATTCTGAAATAGAAGAATTCTGTACAATCCAGTTCATATGCATCACCTGAGCATCGGAAAGTCCGAGGGCTTTCCCAATTGCTACGCCTACTGGCCCGCCTGATGTGAATACCCCTATCGTTTGCCCACTTTCAGGATGTGCTTGCATGATGGTATCCAAAGCTACATCAATCCGACTTCGAAACGGCTGCCAATCTTCAGCATCTAGTCCACTTGTATCAAAAGATGCCTTTACCCACTCTAGGGTTGCATATTCAAAGGCTGCTAGGTATTGTTTTTTAGGATGTTGCCCTGCCATAGGGTCCATTATTTTTCGAATGCCTTCCAATTCTGCTGACTCCTCTCCTGCCATTACCCTCGATATGAGCCACTTTACCACTTTCGGGCCTTGATGTTCATTGAGTGTGGGCATAATTTCCACTTCCCATTTCAAGCCTGCGCGCTTACAGGCTACACTCGCTATTTCTTCGGTCTCTCGATGCCTGCGCAAATCGCCCCGATAGATTTTATCAAATTCTAAGCCAATTTCAGCTAGATATTTCCCCAAAATAGCGGATTGTTCTTTGCCTAAATCAGAAAGCTGGTCATAGTCGGCTTTCATGATAGAAGCCTGCGCATGTCGAATAAGGATGAGTCTACTCAAAGGAGATATGTTTTAGAATAATTATTTAGAAGCGAGAGCAGAGATGAGAGAAAAGAGACTAAATTAGGTATAGATTTTTCTTTTTTTGGTACTGGAAAATCTTATAGATGTATGCAAGTTCTAATTTACGAATCACCATATTCCCACTCTCCTCGCTCAATGAGTGAAGCGAATGTTCGCTCATCTCTGCTCTACTAAATAGTTACTTATAAATAGTAAAAAATACTTGCTTGTAAAATAAGCATCTAGTGACATCTGTTCCTATTTTAGTCATAAAAATTGGAGCAAATTCAAAAATAGTTGCAATTTGCTGACTTCTAAGCTTACGCAAGCTAACGTTATTTGACTCTTTTAGTTCCTTAGTCTTTCCACAATGAGCAACAACTAAAATCACCAAAAGCTAAGGAACTTGTAGAGCATAAAACAAAACGCATTTAAGATGAAAAAAATCCGAATTATTCAGTATGTAGGTCTTTTAGTGGGCTGTATGCTTTTGAGTGCATGTTCTAAAAACCCTGTAACTGGTAAAAAACAGGCACTCCTCATGTCCGAAGAGCGCGAAATCTCATTAGGAAAGCAATCTGATCCGTCCATTGTGGCGAGTTTTGGTATGTATCCTGATGAAACTCTCCAAAAATTCATTGATGAAAAAGGGCAGCAAATGGCAAAAATTTCGCACCGCCCAGACCTGCCTTTTGAGTTCAAAATATTAGACTCGCCGGTAGTGAATGCCTTTGCCTTGCCAGGTGGTTATGTGTACTTTACACGTGGTATTTTGGCACACTTTAATAATGAAGCAGAATTTGCAGGTGTATTGGGGCACGAAATTGGTCACGTAACGGCGCGTCACGGTGCGCAACAGCAGCGTAACCAAATCTTTGCACAAGTTGGCTTAATTGCAGGTGTGGTGCTGATGAAAGATGTAGCACAATTCGCACAGCAAGCACAGCAAGGCATCCAGCTATTATTGTTGAAAAATGGTCGCGACCATGAAAGTCAGTCTGATGAATTAGGGGTATTATATTCGACTAAAATTGGCTACGATTCGCATGAAATGGCGGATTTCTTCAGCACCTTGAAGCGACTAAGCGATAAGGCAGGCGCGGGAAGCATTCCGACTTTCCTATCTACACACCCTGATCCTGCGGATAGATACAACCGTGTGCATCAGCTTTCGGATGTGGCGCAGGAAGGTGTAAATAAGAGTACGCTGAAAGTGGGCCGCGATTCGTACTTGCGGATGATTGATGGCTTGATTTATGGGGAAGATCCAAAACAGGGTTATGTGGAGCGTGATGTGTTCTATCATCCTGAATTGAAGTTTGAGTACAATGTACCTCGTGGCTGGCGTTTACAAAATTCGCCACAGCAAGTACAAATGGCACCAGAGGATGGCAAGGCCTTGATGATTTTTACATTGGCACAAGGCGGAAGCTTGAACGAAGCCGCTAACAAAATGGTACAAGACTTGCAATTGCAAATCAAGGATCGCCGAACTGGACAAGTGAATGGTTTCCCAGCGATGATGATAGAGTCGGAGCAGACCAATCAGCAAAGTGGGCAGAGCATCCGTATTATGTCTACCTTGATTCAGGATGAAAAGTTGATTTATGTTTTCCATGGACTATCTACCCCTGAAGATTTTGGTAGATACCGTGCTCAGTTCAACAACTCGATGCAGAGTTTCAAGCGATTGACCGACCCTAGCAAGATAAATGTGCAGCCTGAGCGCATCAAGATTGTATCGGTGCAGCAAGATGGTACATTGGCAAATGCCCTACGTCAGGCAGGTCTGTCGAGCGATCGTTTTGAGGAAATGTCTATTCTAAATGGAATGCAACAAACGGATAGAGTGACGCGAGGTATGTTGATTAAGTCAGTAGCGAAGGGAACGCAGTAATTCTGAACCCATTCCACTCTTGTACTTATACCAATCCATGTTTAAGATAATGATAGTTCGTAAGTATGGATTGGTATTATCAAGATTGCTTGGATATAAAAAAGAGCATGTTCGTAACAGTTACGAACATGCTCTAAAGTTGAATTTATTGAAGCTTCTTATAGTACGGTATTCTCTTCTTCTTGTGGCTTCACATCTACGGGACGCGGCCCAATAAGTCGTTCCACATCTGATTTCACCAGCACTTCTTTGTCCAAGAGTTGTTGTGCAAGCTGCTCTAACTCTGAGCGACGTTTGCTCAATAGCTCCTTAGCACGCTCGTATTGCTCATCTAAGAGTTTACGTACTTCTTCGTCTATGAGTTTTGCTGTTTCTTCTGAATAGGGACGATTGAATTGATCTTGCTGCAAACCATAGAAGGAGACTTGCCCCACGCGACGATTCATACCAAAGACCGAAATCATGCTATAAGCCATCTTCGTCACTTGGTCGAGGTCACTTTGCGCCCCTGTGGATACTTTTCCGAAGACAATATCTTCTGCGGCACGCCCACCAAAGGTCATACAGATTCTATCCAAAAGCTGCTCTGTACGAGTGATGTATTCTTCCTTTGGTAAATATTGAGCATAGCCCAATGTCCCAATTCCGCGTGGTACTATCGTTACTTTCACCAAAGGTGAGGCATGCTCTAAAAACCAGCCACACACTGCATGTCCTGCTTCGTGGTAGGCAATGATTTCTTTTTCTTGTGGCGAAATGAGTTTATTTTTCTTCTCCAATCCTCCAATCACCCTATCGAGGGCATGATTGAAATCATCCATATCTACTGCCGATTTATTGCGACGTGCTGCTACTAGAGCTGCTTCGTTACAGACATTGGCAATATCAGCCCCTGCAAAGCCTGGTGTCATCTCTGCCAGAGTTGTGGACTTAATATCGGATGCAATTTTGATATTCTTCAAATGCACCTGAAAAATTGCTTCGCGGCCTTTTAAGTCAGGGCGGTCAATACCAATCTGGCGGTCGAAGCGACCAGGACGCATTAAAGCAGAGTCCAAGACATCAGGACGGTTGGTTGCTGCCATTAGAATAACGCCCTTGTCTGTACTAAAACCATCCATTTCCACAAGCAGTTGGTTGAGGGTATTTTCCCGCTCATCATTGCCACCTGTTACGTTATTCTTGCCGCGTGCGCGTCCGATAGCATCAATTTCATCAATGAAGACAATGCATGGTGCTTTTTCTCGTGCTTGCTTAAATAAATCGCGCACCCGCGACGCACCTACCCCTACAAACATTTCCACAAAATCAGAACCTGAAATAGAGAAGAAAGGCACACCTGCTTCGCCTGCTACAGCTTTTGCCAATAGGGTTTTACCAGTACCTGGAGGGCCAACCAGCAGCACTCCTTTAGGTATTTTGCCACCTAATGCCGTATATTTTTTCGGATTTTTCAAGAAGTCCACCACTTCCATCACTTCTTCTTTCGCCTCATCCAGTCCTGCTACATCTTGGAAAGTGACGTTTACTTTCGCGTTTTGATCGAAAAGGGTAGCGCGTGATTTGCCAATATTGAATATCTGTGAACCTGGACCACCTGGGCCGCCACCTACACGTCGCATGATGAATACCCAAATACCTACAATCAGTAAAATAGGAATCAACCAGCCTACAATCACAGGCCCCCAATCCCGCTGTTCGCTAAAACCCGATTCGAATTGCGCTTCATCTGGTAGTTCACTATCCAGTTTTTCTAAGCGGTCTTCAAATTTTTCGAGCGAACCTATCGTGACAAAGTAGTGTGGACGGCTACCGAGGGTACCTTCCGCAATATTTTGATGGTCTCCTTTGCCTATTTTGTCTTTTTTGATATAGACATTGGCTTGTTGCTTATTAATGATGCGTACCTTGTCAATATCTCCAGCTTTGGCAAATTGTTCAAACTTTTCGTAATTAATTTCTGCGCTACTACTGCTAGATATATTAAAGATATTGAAACCAATCAAAAGCACTGCTATGGCAATGTATATCCAATACGCGCCTAGTCTGCCCGAAGGGTTTTCATTATTATTGTTATCAGTATTATTGTTATTATTATTCGCCTCCATTTATATGGTTGTCTTTAAATCGTTCCGATTCCTCGCCTTGATTTTTCCGTTTTCCAAGCAAGCCGCCTATTTTGTGAATAGATTGATTGGTTGGAGAACTATTTTTTTATAGTTTCCCTATCTTTTTGACGAGGCAACGCTATTAATAACGGTTAGCATCGAAAAACGTTTGTGGGCATTCGACTAAAGCAGGCGAAAATACTACAAATTTTGGTATTCTGTAACTTTTGCATCGCTCCAAAGCCGTTCCAACTCATAAAAAGCTCTAGTTTCGGGATAAAATACATGGACTACGGTATTAAAGTAATCTAAACAAACCCATTTTCCTGTATTCAATCCTTCTATATGAGTAGCTAGTGTGTTTGCTTCCTGCTTCAGGCGGCGATTGATGTTGCCTGCAATTGCCCGTATTTGAACATTGGATTCGCCTTCGCAGATAATGAAAAAATCGGTAGGAGCATCATCTATGGCACGTAAGTCTAGCTTTACAATATTTAAGCCTTTTATATCCTGAATGCTATCTATAATCAATTCGTTCAATGCCTCTTGGGATAAAACTACTGTTGTTGCAGTTGCTGTAGTATTCAAATTTTAGTATTGATTAAATGATTAAAATACGATAATCTCGAATCGAAGCAGGATGCAAGATTATCCTTTTATTTTCGTATATAACTAGACTTTGGACAAAAGTCTAGGTCTTTAGCTTTTTAGTCTTTGGTCTTTAGTATATAGATGAATCTAATGTGTAAAGTACTGGAATTCAGATTTGATAAAATTCAATTTTCTGAACACGCTAAAGACTAAAGACCAATTTACCAAAGACTAGGACTTTGTCCAAAGTCCAGTATATAAGTATTAAGTCAAGATACTAGGTATCTTATTACTTATATACATTATGCTTAGTATCAATAAGCAATATAAAGTTAGGTAAATTTCAACAGAATTCAAGTACAATTGTGCAATTCGGTGGAAAAAGCCCGTATTTTGACCTTGAAAATGCAAATTAGCTGTACTTTGGCTTTGAGCTATTCATTTAGGTTTAGCAAAGCCAACAGCAAATCGCCATCATACATGTCTGACTTATCCAACACGCTTTTTATTGGGAAAGTTCTTCTACATTTCCCTTCTTTAGGCTCTACCAACGCCTATATGAGCGAGCTGCTGACGCAAATGCCCGTGAGTGAAGGCACGGTGGTGTCTACTTTTCACCAATTTGCAGGTAGAGGACAAGTGGGCAATACTTGGCAGTGTGCACCAGATGAAAACATTGCCATGAGCATTCTATTACATCCAAAATTTCTATCGCCTCAACGCCAATTTTTGCTGAATTGTATTGCTGCACTTGCGGTACGTGATACTTTAGCACGCCATACAGATCAACAGGTGAGCGTGAAATGGCCCAATGATGTATTAATAGCGGATAAAAAAGTCTGTGGCATTCTTATCCAAAATACTTTGTCGAGTACCCAAATTTTGACGAGCATAGTAGGCATAGGTATCAATATTAATCAACAAAAATTTAGCGAAACGCTACCTTTTGCTACTTCATTGAGAATTGCTACAGGCAAACAATATGATTTGAAAGCCTTGCAGTTGGAATGTTTTGCCACCCTCGAACGCTACTATCTTAGTCTACGGGCAGGCAATAGGCATCGGGTAGAGCGCGCCTATTTAGCTCAATTGTATGCTTATCAAGAAGTCCGAACATATCAGTTACCTGATGGTACTCATTTTCGAGCAAGTATAGTAGGCATAAGCCCAATAGGGCAGTTGATACTAGCGTGGGAGGGCCGAGAACAGCATTTTAATGTAAAAGAAGTGATGCTCGTGCAGCAACCTAAGGCGTAATCCCTAAAAACAACTATCTTGCCGCGCTTTTGTGTGAAGCAGTTAAAAAAACGCTCGTTCTTTGACCACCAAAATTGTTAAAGAACCAACACGCTTTACATGCTTACAAGGGTTTTCTTATAAAACTTAAATGCAGCCTAAATGTAGTACCTTATTTCGCCATTTTTGTTTATTTGATTATTTGTTGATTCGGTTATATGTGTATGTTATAAACAAATCACCACATAAACAAATAAACAATTTGATGATAATGTACTATTTTTTGATTGCTTGATTTTTTATAAAAAAAACCTTACATGCTTACTAGGAATGGTAATGAATAACCACTCCTTACTCAACATTACATGAACCCAATAGATATACTTATTAGTGCATCTTTAGCTCTTATCATGTTTGGTATTGGCGCAAGTCTGAAGCCAAAAGACTTTCGCAATGTCTTTCTGTATCCGAAGGCCTTGGTATTGGGTTTGGTGTTGCAAATGCTCTTTTTGCCGCTTTTTGCATGGGTAATCACGCTTTGCATAGATTTAAATCCTTTCTTGAAAGCGGGTTTATTCATCATCGCGCTTTGTCCTGGCGGCACGACTAGCAACTTTATTAGCTATATTGTGAATGCAGAAGTCGCCTTATCCATCTCCTTGACGACTATTAATAGCATCCTGATTTTATTCACGATTCCGTTCTTCACTACAGTAGGTTTGAGTTATTATCTGGGCGATGCGCAAGCGGTGGCCCTACCCGTTGGGGAGACGGTACTCCAAGTATTTTCTATTACGCTCCTGCCTGCTATTTTAGGTGTTATTTTTAATAGCTTTTTTCCTGAAACTTCCATGCGTTTTCAAAAGCCGCTGAAGTATATCAATATGTTGCTGCTAGGATTAGTATTTAGTATAAAAATTTTCGCAGGCGAAGCACAAGGTGGAAGTGGCATCACCATGCAAGAAATATTCGCTATTCTGCCTGCCGCTTTAGTACTAAATATTGGTTCTATTCTGATTAGTTACTTTTTATCGAAGATGATTGGCTTGCTCAATCGTCAGGCAGTTACTATTGGCATAGAAGTAGGCCTTCAGAATACTACACTCGCCCTACTAGTCACAGGCACGCTACTTGCCAATAATGAAATGACCAAACCAGCCCTCGTATTTTCCATCTTTACCTTTTTTAGCACCTTCGCCTTTGCGTGGCTGGCAAAAGATTGATGAATTAGCAGCGTTCCTTTTTTCCAAGCGTTATGTATAGAAAATGTGTAATTTTGGAGAAAAGTCTAGGTGTTCAGGATTAGACTTTTTACTAGTCGTCTTATTGATGTACTGCTAGAGGCTATTCGCCTAAGGTTGCCTGATACAATTTTTGAAAAATCATAAATCTGGAATCAAATAAATCATCAATCATATATCTACATAGCTTTTCAAGCAGATTTATGATTGATGATGTAAGATTTATTTGATTTCTGATTTAGGCAAAGTTAGGCGGATACCCCTACTAGATTGTTTTATTGCTGATGTTCAGTTTTTTATGATCATCAATAAAACAATATCGTTCTCTGACAAATTCCGTGACGAAGCCGAAGAAAAAGAAAACACAAAAACGTCCAGAAAGTAGTGTTGTGATTTCTTTTTCTTCGGCTTCGTCACGGGATTTGCCAGAGAACCAACAATATAAATAACACTACATATGAAACGTTTATGGCTATTATTCGGCTTGCTACATATTGTCGTCACCACTT
>JAHDCQ010000078.1 GCA_020629845.1 Saprospiraceae bacterium
TAAAGGCCGCATCGCTATTACCCGCCAATGCCCAAGAGCAAGCGGCATTATAGTACTGACTTGTATTGCCTTCTTCCAATGCAAAGGCTTTAGTGAAGGTTTCGCCTGATGCTTTATAGTCTTCCTGTTGATAAAACTCATCCGCTTGTCGGATGAGTTCTTTGAAGCTTTGCGCCGTCAAATTGAGGCTTAAAAATAATAAACTTAAGGTGATTAATTTTTGCATGATTAGTAGTTTTTGAAGCGGTGTTTTTTTTAAGGTTTACTAAACTTTTAAAAGTTTAGTAAACCTTATTTCTAGCCGCATTGAGTATTTTATTTTTGAACAATAATTGGCTCAATATGTACTTTATCGCCTTGCATAATGCGAACATAATAAGTACCGCTTGGAGGATATTGTAAGTTGATAACGATATCATCCTGTCCATCAAAATCACTTGCATACCAACTAAATACTGTGCGTCCTTCTACCGTTAGCACTTGTACTTTGGTCGGGCCTGCTGCTGCTGTAAAGCTCATATCGAAGATGCCCGAAGATGGGTTGGGTGAAATCTTTAAATCTTGTACTACAAGACGTTCATTCATTGCATTTGCGAACATGATTGGTGCATCTGCTCCAACCAAATCTTTTTCTTTCATTTCAGTCTTGCTTTCCGCATCATCCGCCAACTTAAATTTTACAGGCAAATGAAACTGCACACGCACATTTTCGCCAGCTTGCTTGCCTGCAATCCATTTTGGCATTTGTGCCACTACTTCCAGTATCGTTTCATCAAAATCAGAACCAATGCTGCGCTTTATTTCGGAGGAGGAAATGGTGCCATCTTTTTCTACCACAAAACCGACTACAGAAATACCTTCAATACCTGCATCACGTCCCGACTCTGGATATTTAATATTGCTGTAGATAAATTCCAGTAGTTTCGTTTGACTACATTCCTTTCGAGCCTCGCCTGCAAGCTCCTCACAGCCAGGGAAGCGTGGCATTTCGTCTACTACTTTGAAAATATCATTTGCATTTGGTGGAGTTGCATTAGTAGGAGTTGCATCCCCATCATCTTCTAGCTTGAATTTTACAGGTAGTTTAAATTCTACGCGTACTATTTCGCCTTCATGCTTGCCTGGAATCCATTTTGGCATAGCACCTGTTACGCGAAGCACTTCTTCATCAAACGCGCCTTCGCCAGGGCTTCTTAGCATCTTCAATTCTGTGATGCTACCATCTTTTTCCACCACAAAGCTCACTACGGATGTGCCTTGTATGCCAGCATCGCGTGCCGCTTGTGGGTATTTGATATTGGAATAAATGAATTGAAGTAATTTCTGATTGGCACATTCCTGCCTTACCTCGCCGTCTTCCTTGTCTTCACAGCCAGGGAAACGCGGCATTTCTTCCACTACCTTGTGAATAGGGTCGTGGGTATTCAGTAATTCTTGTGTCGCTTGTTCGTAATCCGCTTCTGCACTCAAAGAGGCAGTTGCTACATTTTTATTCGTCGGAAATTGATCGCGCTTAGAAAATATAAGGACTGCTAACACTACAATTGGGAGCATCCAAAGGTATTTCATCATAGCGCGTTTCGGTGAGTGATTTCTAGTCATCATGATAATTCGTTTTTTCAATTGTGAATGAATAAAATGATTGGCTAAAGCAATTTGAAAACCCGATAATGATTGACTCAACAGTAAACGCCCGTAGGCTTTTTTCGTCGTCGTTTGCAGTACCCACGCGTCGGCTAGGTACTCATGTACATTACGCATCGAGGCGCGATACAAGTATATCATTGGGCTGCACCAAAATAGGATGCCCAATATTTCCATAAATAATACATCTACGGTATGCCAACCATTGATGTGTGCTTCTTCGTGTCGTAAAATCTGCTGTTGTTCCGTGTAGTTGGTATCGAATTGCTTGCTCCAAAACAAGCAATTGAAAAAGGAGTAGGGGAGGTGTTCGGAGTCGGTATAAACAATCTTGTATTTGCCATGCTGCACCACTTCGCTGCGGCGATAGACTTGCCAAATTTGCCATAGTCCATAGCTAAAACGTAGCGTAAAGAGTAGCGTTCCTGCCTGATAAATGAGCCAAAGCACCTCCTGCCAAGTCGTTTCTGCTGTTATGACTTCGGGCGTGGCGGTAATGCTTTGTATGCTATAATGAAACTGGTCGAGCGGAATGACAATCGGGTGATTATTGCTGAAAAAAAGTGTATGCCAATCCACCATTGGAATTGCGATGCCCAAAGCAAGCGTCGCTAAAAGATACCAACGATTGATATGAAAAAAAGTCTCTCTACTCAATAGTAGCACATAGAGCAAGTAAAAAGTACCCCAGCAAAGCGTGACTTGTAGCAAATACATCATAATCAGGCGAATTGAAAATTGAAAATGGAGAATTGATAATTATTAGATGCGTTTCGCATCGAAATCGGTGTTTACTCCTCTTCCAATTTGTCTAATAATGCTGATAATTCTTTGACACTCAAGTCATTTTCTTCCACTAGAAAGGAAACCAAGCGATTCATAGAACCACCGAAGTAGTCGCCTACCAATTTCTGTAAACTTTGCTTGCTGTATGCTGCCTGCTCTACGATTGGGAAGTATTCATGGGTGCGCCCATAGGCTTTATAACTCAGGAAACCCTTGCTTTCCAAGAGGCGCACGATAGTAGAAATAGAACTATGTGGCGGCAATGGGTCGCCCCCAATATCTTCGCGTATTTCCCGCACCGTACAGCGACCAAGCCGCCAGATGATTTGCATGATTTCCTCTTCTGCCTTAGTGAGTCGTTTCATGTTTATATAGATATGAGATTTATAGACGTGAGATTTGAGACTATTGGTTTTGTCTCGTATCTCACATCTTTAAATCTTAAAGTCTGATTTTCAAATTCTTTAGCCACTACAAATGTATAACGTAAAAATTTAGAATGCAACTGTTTTTATAAATTTATGACTAAAAAATAAGTTATAAAGATTGTTTTTTAAGTTGAATCTATTTTTTTTTGATTTTATTTTGGTAGATATTTACTTGTTTCCCAAAAAAATCTATCTTTGCAATCCTTTCCGAAATGGTCGGGTGGCCGAGCGGTTAGGCAGGGCTCTGCAAAAGCTCGTACGGCGGTTCAAATCCGCTCCCGACCTCTCAAAAAAATGCCGATGTGTTGTACAACACTCGGCATTTTTGTTTTCATGTATTTTGTGAATACAAAATCTATTTCTCCTCCAACACCTTCCGCACCTCCCGTTCCAACAATTGCTTTTCGGGTAAATACAACTGGTATTTACTCAAAAAAAGTTGGTTGTTGATGCTATCCAAAGCATATTCTACCAGCACTTGGTCTTTGTATGCACCCAAGACGATGCCAATAGGTTCATTATCGCCATCAGAGGATAGTTCCTTTTTGAAGTAATTGAGGTAAAGGTTCATTTGTCCTACGTCTGAATGGTCAATTTCGCCACGCTTCAAGTCTATCAATACAAAACATTTGAGAATGTGGTGATAGAACACCAAATCTACCCGAAAATGCTTTCCGCCTATACTAATCCGATATTGCCGCCCTAGAAATGCAAAACCCTTACCCATTTCCAGTAAAAAGTCTTGGAGATTCGCAATGATTCTATCTTCTAGTTCTCCCTCCAAATAGCGTTCTTGTTCAGGTATGCCCAAGAACTCTAGCACATAAGGGTCTTTTAGAATGTCCTCTGGTCGCTCTATTTCTTGTCCTTCTTTTGCGAGTTGTAGTATGCCTTGTTTGTCCTTGCTCTTGGCCAAGCGGTGAAATAAGAGGCTTTTCATTTGGCGTTTCAGTTCGCGCACACTCCATTTCTCACGCTCACATTGCTTGACATAAAAGCTAATTTCTAGCGGTTCGTCTGCCTTCAAAATCTCAAAATAATGACTCCAACTCAATTTGTGAGACAGTGTCTCACATTTTGGAAAAGCGAGGTAGAGTTTTCTCATATAGGATAAGTTTGAGCGACTGAAACCCTTACCATAAGCTGCTCTCAAATCCTTCGATAATTGTGTCAGCAAACCAGTACCATACTCCGCACTAGCTTGGCCACCTTGCTCAAACTCCACGATATAGCGACCAATTTCCCAATAGCTTTGCACCAATACCGTATTCACTTGTCGCGCCACTTGTTGCCGACCTTCTTGCAGGGTATCGCCAATAAGTTGTATGAGCTTCGAGTAGTCTGTATTTTTCAGTTCCAATGATAGATAGTTGTGGTGATAGAATTGCCGTTGCTATACATTTTGTTTTTTGTATCTTGCATCAGCTAGATTTTATCATAGCATAAATGTACGAATAAGGCAATACTTTTGCTGCTAAAAATGGACTAAGTGTAAATGCTTCATTTTTGTTACTAAATGCGAATTGACCGCTATCGCTGCCTGCTTTCTACCGGCTTGATAGATGGAATTGATTTGCACTAGTAGCTGCTGATAGCTGGTTTGTTTTTCTAGTTTCTTCATATGGCGCGTATATCTATCTGGGTTTCATCAAGCCCTCAAGGGCAATACATTTTTCACTTTCTCTCCTTCTGCAAGTCGCTTTTCTAAATCCGTTTTTATCAAGTGTTCTAACTTACGGGCGTGTAGTCGCCACCAATAAAAGGCGGGCAATTCTCCATTGCTGTGTTTCTCCAAGCGGTACATCAATTCCACATTGGGGTTTTCATTATCGTTCAGTAAGCGACTCAATTTTGTGGGATGTACGCCTATATCTTCGGCAAAGGCTTTTTTACTTTTACCTGTGAGTTCGAGATATTGCGCCAGTTGCTTCGAGAAGGAAAAAGCAGCATCGTAATCTGTTTGCTTGAAATAATCTTGCATTAAGATTTTCATCCGCATTAGTTTATTCGATAATATTTGCTGTGGAGTTCTGTTTTTCAGACGCTCCAAGCGAAGCTTTAAAAATTCAGCATGTGCTTCCTTTTGTTCTGCTTCGGGGAGCTGTGCGTTGAAGACAAAACCTTCTACAATTTCTTCGTCGGTGTAGGTTTTGCTCAATTTTTCATATATATCTTTGTCACTACTTTTCATCGGATAAATATTTTTTGATGAGTGTTTTGGCATCATCTTGATCAATGGCTAAAAAATTTCCATACTGTCGAAAACCATAGCGCGTCTGATAAAGGGTTATTAATTTTGTCTTTGCTTGCAAGGAAACAAAGCCATCGTAGGCTCTTGCAAACGCCAAACGACAGGCAAAGGCGATTAAACAACCTGCGATATTTTCAATCTGTTTCTGTTGTCCTCTATTCGTTTTACTGACTTCAATTAGATTGAGATGTATGCGCTGCTCTCTTGGAATATCTATCAACGACATCAGACCGAGTATGTTATCTTCTGCATCTAGCAGATAGATTTTATAAATATCATATTTCTGCTCTACGCTCCAATCGAACGTAAACTCAGTAGATTTTTCAATTTTTGTATAATCTGACTTACTAAGCAGTTCAATATTGGCTTCTAGGAGTTCTCCAGTATTTTTGTGTTTTAATAGCATGGTGTTTTTATTAGCCCTATAAAGATATTAAAAATTTATGTTTTTTGTAAATTTTTGCATCTTTTTGTAAGGCAAGATATGCTATATCCCAAAACGCTCATGTATTTGACACTATGACAAGCAAGATAGTAGTTAGAAAAGCTTTTGTTTCTTTGGTTGTCAATACAAGTCGCGCTTTTTCAAAAAGCGCGACTTGTACTACGCCAATGCAAAACCCGAAAACTTCCGATAGGCGGGATATTCCGTACCAAGTACGATCTCTTTGGAAACAATACCTTTTTTTAGCAGTTCGTCTTCTACGGAGACGGCAGTGAGGTTTCTTTGAATCCAAATTTTTCCATCAGGACGCAACTCGAAATGCATCAATACATCAAAAATGCGATGTTTGTCATTCCAACCGAAGCGGAGGAGTTGGTATTGTCCTTCCTTTGCATCATGTAGCACCAATTCTTTCATTTCTTGAAGGAGTGGGAAATCCATTTTTGCACTTTCTAGGATGTGCAGGAGTGCTTGATGCTTTTTTTGTCTTATGGTATCCATGCTGCTATTGTTTCTTCTGATAAATCTCCTGATTTGAATGCGTTTAGCCTCAAACCAAAATATCATCTAACCAACTAGGGTCACGTTTACTATGAACTATGGTAATGACAAATACGGTTGGAGGATTTTCTTCTACACGGAATATGATTTTGTATGCCCATTTTGGCGCGTAACGATAGGTATATTCTTTCTTCTCCACTAACCGTAAAAGCGGATGTCTAGTAGGCATATTTTCTAGGGACTCAATTGCTTCTATTAATCCATCTACCACATATTCAGCCGTTTCATCCGAGCGATTTTCACTAAGATACGCTTCTATCTCTGCAAGCTGGTCTAAAGCCTGAAAAGTGGTAACTACTTGGTATTTCGCCATGTGCTTACTTTCTTTTTTAGCTCTTTTGTGGAAACATATTTCCCTTCTTGAATTTGTTGCTCTCCAAGCTTAATTTGTTCTTCGAGTTCGCTTTGGGTAATGGGCATTCCAGAAAGATGATAACCGACTACGGCTTCTTTGGCAGTGTAGGTTTTTACCATTGCATAGATTGCTTTTAGAAATTGCTCATCTAAATGCTCTAAAGATTCCTGTAACTCTGCCCTGATTTCTACTGCTGTCATATCGAACTTATTTTATAAAAATACAATGCACTAAGCCCTTAAAAAGTTGCATTTCCAATAAGGAAACTATCTGGAAGAAGTCGCGCTTTTTGCAAAAGCGCAACTTATGCAAATAGAAGCTGCTTTTGAATCTTGAAAAGTGTCCTGCTTGTTGCAGTACTTCCTCCAATGTTGGATTTTCTTTTTTTAGATAGGTTTATTTCGCGCCATTGTCGTAGCCTATTCATCTTTTGCTAGTAGCATTCGTATTGGGGTTTAGTTAATAACTTCAAAAGTTTTGAGTGGGTTATCGATGTTTTATTTTTCATAAATTAAATTAATAAATATATAATTTCTCTTAGCTAGAAATCCTCAGTTTATCTAAATTTTTTATCTATGAAATTAACTATATCATATATCAATTTTTGCCGTCCTTCATTAAATTCATCTTCAGTAATTACATCCGTATTTAGATGACGAAATAGCAAAGTATTTTTGGAAATAAATTCCAGCACTTCATTTGGCATACTGGAAGTATTTTTAGAATAGTAGCAATCCAATATTCTTGTAGCCAATTCAGCATTTCCTACTATTGCTGCCTCGTAAATTTTTTTCTTAAAGTCATCACTTTCATTGATGATATAGATGCAATCAGGAACCATTGGTGGTTTTCGATAAAAGTCAAATTCATAATCATTGATAAGTATTTTCCAGCCTAGAGCGTCGTCTTTAGTAAGTGTGTACTTCTGAGTATTAGTAAGTTTATAAAGATATTCATATTCATGAGTTGCTCTACTGTACCATTTTATATGCCAAAATTCTTCTGTAGATACGACTGCCTGTTTATCGTCTAAGGCATACAAGCTAATATTTAATAGTTGATTGCTGGACGGATTACCTGTATTATTTAATATCCAATTCAGTTCACTTTGACCTACCAGTATTTCCATTACGGTATTGTATGCAGATTCATCTTCCCAAAAAATAGCTTGTAAAGAATCTAAATATACTTCATATTCTGGGACGGCTTTGTAAGCAGCAAACTCTAAATCTATTGCTTCTGTCACTATTCTTAAAACTTCTAAAGAATCTACGGTGCGAGTATACGCGGTCAAAGCAACATCCTTATTGCTACTTTTAAACTCAGGAAAATCTTCCCAAAAAACTGCGGTAATTAACATTCCAAACAATATCCAATAAACCCAAGAACGCAATCCAAAAAACGCATGGCCGCGTTTAAAAAAGGTACTTTTAAAATCATTCGGAATCAAAAAATCCAATTTAGATTTATGTCTATCCAAATACTTCAATATAGTAAAATCTTGTTCTATAACAGCTTGACTTAAAGCTACTAATTCCTGTTCCTTTTGCTTTTGGCGTTGGTCGGGTGTTAGTAGGAGTTCTTGCACCAAAAGCTGCATACGATAGTCATCATAAGCATGAGAATCAGGTGGTGGTGGATTTTGTTTTAGTAGTTCAATAATGGAAGTTCGGATATATTGTGTGATATTTTCGGGTAAATAAGCCAGCAATTCAGCGCGTACTTCATCGGGCATTTCTACTAATTGAAACCACTCCAATTGGCTTATGGATAGGAGGTTTTCTAAACGCAGCAAGTCATTTTCTTCCGTAGAAAGCAACTCTCCAATATGAAGCGTCAAATCCCAATTGAGTTCAGGATAAATGGCACATGCCGCTATCCATTGTATTATAGGTTCATCAAAATGCTGTTTTAAGGAAACTAAAGGCTGTGTTTCATCTATGTGTATGCTTTGCTTTTGGCGGAGATTAGGTGTTTGTTGTAGCAGCAGGTCGCTACGCTTGCCTGTCTCAAATTGATTTACCGCCTGTATAATGCCTTCTACATTGGAGGGTAGCACAATGAATTCTTCGGCAAGTAATAATTCTTCATGCTGCCAAGCAGCCCTTGGACTAGGCGTAAAAATGGCTTTGTGGTGCCATGTATCAAATACTTCTGCCCATTGCTGTATTTGCCCCGTTCTAGGATTTATTAAACGACTCGCATTACCAAACAACAGCAAACGATAATCGCTATACTTAGCCGCCAATTGCGCTATACCTATTCCTGTGTGTTGATGTTCATTCCAACAAATACGCGGGTCGCCTTCATAAAAGAAACGCTCTACATAGACCTCATTATCGCGCAAATCCTGATAGATGCGATTGAATAGCTGTGCTTGGTGGCTTTTGTTCGTATTGCGGTCTATCAATAGCAAATATTCCGAAGGGCGTGTATTGGCTTTATATTGCAATTCTATAATGCCGCCTTGTCGAGTAGTTGCGCCAATGGAAGCGGACATATCCAAACGCACTTGTGCGCCAAGTTCTCGTGTTCGTAAGCGATGCAAAGCCGTATCAAACTGTTCGCCATAGCCAATTTCTATTGCTGTATCAGGATTAATACCCCATATAAAAGGAGGTTTATTGCCG
Organism: Saprospiraceae bacterium; assembly: GCA_020629845.1. GTDB lineage: Bacteria > Bacteroidota > Bacteroidia > Chitinophagales > Saprospiraceae > JAAUTG01. The sequence goes on from JAHDCQ010000078.1 coordinate 9,101, forward strand.
CTTACTCGTTTGCCAATTAGTTGTTGCTTACGTCTTTGATAGAGTTCATATACTATCATTAATAATAGCATAAATGAGAATAAAAATATTTTTACAAACCACTTATTATCATAGTAAAAATCAATTAGTTCATTCCATTGCGTACGATTTATATCTTCTTCTAGCATTTCAATAGATTTTGGCATTTGGGTAGTGGTATCTTGGAAAATTGTATCAATAGGCGTTTCAGGTTGTGGGTTTTCTATGATTACAGGCGTATCATCTTCCTGAAAAGGATTATTGAAATAGAAATTGATAGCCGTGATAAGTAGCAAGGCAAAAAATGTACCCACCACATAAGGCGTAATATCAGGCTTGGGTATTTCAATGGCTGGCGGTTCAGGTTTTGGCTTGGGCGCGTCGGTGGTTTTAGGAAAATGCGCTTCAAATAAATCATAGAATTGCACTTGCTCTTTTTCATTACTGGCTATCAAAGGGCAGAGGCTCGTTTTGATTTTGTCTAAGGGCGTATTTTCGGGCAGCTTTCGTAGTACTTCTTGTATGCGTAGCTGTTTTTCTATCCCAATAGCAAAGCCCTCCCGTTCTAGTTTGTCCAAAAAACTAGGCAGATAATCACCCATTAAGTGTAGCCATTGATATGTAGGGCGTTTGCTCATGTTTTAGTTTTGGAATTGCTGTTGTATGAGACGCAAATCGTTTTCATTTTTGAGCAGCAGCGTATAGCTGGCATTCAATTGTTGGCGTTCCGCTTCGCTAAGGCTGTTCAATGCTGCGAGTTTTTCAATAGGAAAAGCCTGTTTTTCTAGCAACAATGCCCAATAGATAAGCTCGGCGGTGGCAGGCTTCTTTTGACGCGTTTTGCTTCGGATGTCTTGGAAGTGCTGTGCTAGCATTTCTAATTCCACTTCTTTAAACTGCGATGCCTTGCTCAATAGTATGCGTACCAAGCTATCTGTGTCAGGAAATGGAATATGAAAATAGACACAGCGACGCAAAAAGGCATCGGGTAGGTTCTTTTCTGAATTGGAGGTCATAATGATAATCGGACGATTGGCTTGCGAAGCCGTGATTTTATTCTTGCCTACGCGATTGATTTCGGGAATTTCAAAGGAGAGGCTTTCAATCGCTGCTAGAATGTCATTAGGCAAATCTCTAGGGGCTTTATCTATCTCATCGAGCAGTACAATTTTTCGTTTGCCCGAAGCAATCGCTTCTCCAAGTGCATTATAGCGAATGAAGCGACGCGCCACTTCTTCATCCGATAACTCCTCCTTATGATTTTGGATGTATTGGAAGTGCCGCAAAGAATCGTAGCGGTAGAATAAATCCGTAGCCGTAGAAGTGGTGCGGACATTATATACCAAAGGTTCGCCTAGTCCAAAGTGGTCGGCTAGGTGGTATGCGAGTTGGGTTTTGCCTGTACCTGGCTCTCCTGTAAGCAGTAGCGGCAAGCCCGTTGTGAGTGTCACGTTTAAGGCATCAATCAAGGCTTCCGAAGGCACATAGAGCTTTGGATTATTGATACGTTCATTCGGCTGGAAGTCGGGGAGCTTGCTTGTTTGGTATATATTGAATTCCATAGTTGGTGTATTATTTCGTTCCGATTAATTCCTTGATTTGTGCTTCGACGAAAGACATACATAAGCCGTCTTTAGTTACGAAAGCATCTTTGCGTTCATCAGCACTTAGTCCATTGATGATTTCCTTCACTTTCCTTTTGCTTTGGAAGTCATTTTTAGTAATTTTATCAAAGACCCATTGCTCGAAATCTTCCAAGCGCACAGGGTTTAGTGTCGGTAGAATGGTGCAAATATCACTACACTTACTTTGAAGACTTACCAATTCCTTACGCAGGATGGCTGATTTATCTTTGGATGCTAGTAAACGCTGAAAAAAGCCTTTAGGCTTGGTAGCATCTGTATGAATGATGTAGAAAAATAAGAATTTGGTATTGCTGCTGCTTTGCAGTGTGCAAAAGTCTTCGATGAACCATTGGAAAAGTTCCAAGCTGTGTTCGTGCCAATCGTCGTTGATATTCAGGCGTAGGACTTTTACGATATAGTCATGTTCGTCTAAATGTGGCTTGGCTTGTAGTAGTTCTCCCAATTGTTCACAATGATGTCCAAATTTCTTACGAATTAGCTTTTTTAATTCTAGTTTTCCCTGCGATAAATTGCTATGCGCTGGTAGCGGATTGATGAGAATATTGTGTCTGCCACTTTGTTCATAGCGGATTTTATTTCCATCGGCTTCTAAGTCATAAATCAATCGCTCCACCACACTATGCGGGTGCTGTCGTCGGGGAGAAAGCAAAAAATAGTGTTGGCAAGCACAGCCACAACCCTCTTTTTCGTGCAATCGAGCTTTGAATTGTGCGACTACTTCTTTGCGGTCACAGTCAATTCTATGAAGTAAAGGGAATATTCTTTCCTCTGTAATTGGATTCTTTGAGATTTTAAAATCAAAAGTACTTAGTCCATTGATGAATGCTAAGAGACTATCTTTTATCCTATTTTCGTAGAGCGTATTTTCTTCAAAAGACAGCACTCCTTTTGCTTGTTTGTTTCTCCAAGTATTATACTGGCTTTCGATGGATATGAGTAAATCTATTTTAGGACTTTCCTGTGGAAGTACGCGTTTCACCCCAACAAAAACACCTCCAATGTCATTGCTTTCTATAAATTCTTTCAGCTTGTATTTTAAATCTCGTAGTTCCTGCTCGGACATATACCGCGTCTATTGAGTGTTTTGAATACGAACTGCTAATATACGAGAGCTTTTGGAAATAGGGAAATAGAATTAAATCACTCTTGGCCAAGCGATGAAATAAGAGGCTTTTCATTTGGCGCAACTACACAATAATTTGCCCTTCCTCCACTATCCCAAAAGTAAGATGTTCGTTGTGTTCATATCGCCAAGCACTATACAGAGCTAAAAGCGCATCAATTTGATGCCAGTTATGGAGCAAAGAAATGTCAAACGTAAAGGGTAGGATGTTTGCTAAGTGGGAGGCTACGCCCGCTATATGTTCCGAGTGTTGTTTATAATGCAGTGCCTTCAACTGAAGCAGTTTGGCTAAATGTGCAGGATATACTTCTCGTGTCTCGATAGAGTTTTGCTGCAATTGTCGCTGCAAACGCATGGCACGAGCCGTTAAGCCGCCTAAAAACATGGGCGACATAGCCCGTAGGTCTTTATCTGCTTTTCGATAAAAAAAATCATCATAAGCGCTCATATCTCGATATACGCCTGGCAAGGATAAAGGCGCGTCCAAGAAGACTTTTTGAATGGAAAATTGTGCTAGTTGTTCTAGTAGAAACGCATCGGCATCTTTCTTTTTGGCACTTTGATACCAAACCGCTCTATCCTTTTCTAATACGGCAACGACTGTCGTGCCTGCCAACTTTGAACCATAATCAATTCCTGCTATTTTCATATTGGTTTAACGAGTTTTTGGATACTTCGTTTAGGATTGTTTAGTTTTGTTGAATTATAAATTTTAAGATGCTTACTATTGACAAATCCAAAGATAGATATTGCCATTTTTAAGGAGGATTTGACCTCTACGGCTGCCGAAGGCTTCGTGACTAATGACGAAAGTGGCGGTATCGTGACTTTTGTGGGTACGGTGCGTAAATTTACAAAAGCCAAAGAAGTCGTGCGTTTAGAATTTGAAGCCTATGAACCTATGGCCATCAAGGAAATGCAGAAAATAGCGGAACATATTCTAGCGCATTATCCTGCTGAACGGGTGGCGATTCATCATAGAGTGGGCATATTAGGCATTGGTGATATTGCGGTGGTGATTGCGGTTGCTTGTCCACATCGAAAGAATGCTTTCGCGGCTTGTCAATATGCGATTGATACACTCAAGGAAACGGTACCGATTTGGAAAAAGGAAATCTTTACGGATGGCGAGGTGTGGGTGGCGGCGCATCCTTAAGGAATGAAAAACTAAGCTGGCAAAGCCAGTGCCACAATTATTTAATGATAGAGTGCGATAATGATGCAAATGTAGCATTATCGCATTACCTCATTATCGCATTCAAAATTGGTCATTCAAAATTACAAGTTTTGCCAATTTTGTGCAAGACTTGAGTACTTAGATACTAAATTTGAATAATGCAAAAGAAGATAGCAATAGTTATTATAGCAGCAGGTTCATCTTCTCGATTGGGGCAAGCCAAACAGTTGCTGCCCTATAAAAATACATTTTTGCTCGGCTATGTTCTTGAAGAATGCCTGGCGGCAAAGGTAGGAGATATAATAGTCGTGCTAGGCGCAAATCGAGTAGCTATTGCTTCTAAAATCCAAAATTTTGAATGTCGTACTTGCTACAATCCCAATTGGGCGACAGGCATGGGTACATCTATCGCATGCGGCATTGCAGAAGTAGCAGCCAATCCCCTTGATGGAGCTATTATTGTATTAAGCGACCAGCCTTTTTTTGATAGAACATTGTTGCACCAGCTATTAGCCGAACAAAGCTTGACCAATGCCCCCATTGTAGCGTCCAAGTACCAAGAAGGCATGGGGCCGCCTGCCTTTTTTGCAGCTTCCTTATTTCCAGAATTACAAGAACTTCAGGGTGATGTAGGCGCAAAACCCCTTGTGAAAAAATACTTCGACGAACTTGCATTTATTCCTTTTCCTAAAGGCAATTTGGACATAGATACCGAAGCAGATTTGGTGCATTTGGTATAAATAGGCTATGTTCGCCAAATTGAAAATGGATAATTAAAAATTGAAAATTAGTATAATGATTACCTTGTAAAATACTTGCCAATAATGAATTACACATTTGGTGTTTCAATAATTTTTCCTCTGTAAAAAATCCGCTGATTTAGGCTTAACAATCGCTCTTCCCGTACAGCTATTTAAACAAAGAAGGCACAGCAAATGCTGCGCCTCTACATTTCTCTTTTTTAAAAAAAGAGATACCAAACAAAATTGTGAGTTTATTTCTTATGAATGTTCTACCGCAATGTAAAACATCTAGTATGAAAATGCAAAATATTTATACTCTATGCGCCTCCCCCCAATCTCTCATACTCTGTATAATGGGAAAAAGCGTTTGCCCAAGTTCTGTCACCGAATACTCTACGCGTGGCGGTATTTCTGCATAAATTTTGCGATGTAAAAAGCCATCTGCTTCCAATTCGCGGAGTTGTTTGGTGAGCATTTGCTTGCTAATGCCTTCTATGGCGCGTTGCAAAATGCCAAAGCGATTTAACCCTCTCCCGATAGAGAACAAAATAATGGGTTTCCACTTGCCTCCAATTTTGCTCATGCAGTAGGTTACGGGACATTCTTGAACATCAGCAGATATTTTTTTTGTTGCCATCAAAAATATTTTAACTATAAAATGCTGGTTTTCAATAATGGTCACTTTTTTATGACTAGGTAATTTAAAATTTACTACTTGTGTTTATAAGACAAATGTAAGAAATTTGTAGGGTCAATATGAAAATATTGATATCATTTTCATAAAAAAAATTAATTCATGCAATTAATAGCAGATAATGTAATCAATAGCACCTTGAACCAACTACATAGAGAAGCTTCTTCCCAAAAGTTTACCTTATTTAAGAGTTTATCGAAGGGGATTTTCCGACCATTACAGCCTGTAGACTTTAAGGATGCTTACATCGCTATCTCTAAGGGGCAAGGGCAATACATCTACGACTTGCTCTTGAAACGCCAATCGAAGTATATCGTGGAGTTTGGTACATCTTTTGGTATTTCGACGCTTTATTTAGGCGCGGCAGCGAAAAAGAATGGCGGCAAAGTCATCACCACGGAATTGCTGCCTGAAAAATGCCGCGTAGCAGAGCAGAATTTTGAAAAAGCAGGACTAAGCGATGTCATCGAAGTGCGCGAAGGCGATGCTTTGCAAACCTTGCGCGATATTCCTGATGGCATTGATTTCTTACTAATGGATGGCTGGAACGATTTGTATTTGCCACTCTTGGAAATACTAGAGCCAAAGTTCAAAAAAGGTACGCTGATTTATACGGACAACGCATCCTTTGCCAGCGCGCAGCCTTATTTGAATTACATCTACGCCAATCCGCAGAAGTATCGCTCACAGCGATTATACGATGAGAAAGGTGGTTCGGAATTGTCACAATGGATCGCGGACTAAGCTGCGCGATTAATGAAATCCTTTTGTAGAGACGAGATGCTTCCCGTCTCCTGTCCCATGTTGTTGCACTTTGTGGCATAGGACTTGCATAAGCGGCAGGAGGCGGGAGGTCCGTCTGCCTCGGGCAGGCATGTCGCCTCTACAAGGGCTTATTTTGCAAATCCTCCAATTCCGCATCTCTACGATGATAGCCTGTGGCTTGGATAAGCTGTGCGACTTCTGCTACCCATGCTTGATATTGTGCTTGTGCCTCCACTTGGGTGAGGGCGCGTTTTTCCCCCTCCACCTGTGTGTGATAGGGCGCAGCAGTATGCCCCACTTGATGCCGCAGCACCCGCGCTGCTTCCAAGTAGTAGTCCGTGAGGTGGAGGCGCATAACACCATATTCTGCGATTTCTAGTACTTCTGCTAGGTCTTCCCAAGCAGCAGGGTAGTTTTTGGTTGCGCGGTGGTAGGCGGCGCGGGCTAGTAAGCCTAGCGGAAGTTCATCTTGGTCTCCTGCTTTTCGTAAATCTGCTACAGCTTGTTGGAGGTAGGTTTTTGCTTCTTCATAATTTTCTTGTAGCAAATGTGCTTTTCCAATACAAAGGGTATCAAGGGCAATGTCTAAAAGCCAGTTGTTTCGTTTTGCAATTACAATGGTATAGTTTGCCCTTTGTAGTATTTCTTGATATGCTTTTTCTTGCAATAAGAGATTACAATACCGATAGCCGCTTAATGAATATAAATACTTATACTCACTCTTAGCTTTTAGCATTTGCTCTGCTTTTTCAAATAAGGCTTTTGCTTTTGAAAATTCGCCTGCTTGTAGATAGGCATTGGCTAAAGTAGTGCTTCTTCCTGCTTTTTGAAATTCATTCTCAGATTCATCTGCATATTCTACCCCTTTTTGTCCATATTCTATGGCATTTTGTATGTCTCCAATAGCAAGGTATAATTCGCTTAAATTATCAGCATCTTCCGCTGCCCCTTTCCAATCTCTATCTTTTACGCTCATCTCAAGCTCTACCTCAAAAGGCTGTATCGCTTCATTTAGTCGACCTAAAGCTCTAAGTGTAAAACCAGCTTTATTAAACAAGTTTCCATAATCATTACTTCCAAAAATACTAAGAGGCTTATTCCAAGTCTTTTCAAAAAAATGTGATAAAACAGATAGACATGGACCGAAAGCTCCTAACTGATTTACAATATACGTACTACTTCTACATATCCTTTCCCAAAAAATATCATTAAAAGCTGCCTGATATTTCCCCGCCAAACACCCATGACGTACCGCTAAAAAAAGTGGTTCCATTTCTTCTATGGTGTCGGGTAGGTGTTTTTCTGGTTTTTGAGCGTAGTATTCGTATAGGCGTTCGTGGGCGGCTTTCCATGCTTCGGACTGGTCTTTTTGTAGTTGTTCTCCAAAATAGGTGCGTATCAGTGGGTGGCAGTCTAAAACTAATTTGCTTTCACCCAATAGGCTTAACTCTCTTAAATGGTTTAGGGTTTGTTCCCATTGTATTGGGCTTTGTCGGGCAATTTTTGAGGTCAAATTTGCAATAGGGTTTGGCTTTGGGCGGCTGAATAGTTTTTTCCAAAAACCTTTTTCTTCTTTCTTTTCGGCTATCCCATTTTTCAATATTTCTATCACCTCCATCTCTACAGGGCGGTCAAATAAGCCCAATAGGTGCAGCACTTCCAATTCGGCTTTGTCCTTAAAATAGTGGGCGTAGGACTGCATTACGCGCATGGCATGTCCGCCGTTTTTTTCTTCTTCAAAAAGGTCGGGTATTTCTTGGCGTTTATTGAGGTCACCATTGTGGGCTATTTTTAAGTAACTGCCCAATAGGTTCAAGGCAAGGGCATGTCCTTTATATTCTCGTACCGTTGGTTTTAGGGCTTTTTTGGGGTGCAGTTGGTATTGTTTTTCTAGCAGTGCTGCGCCTGTTTTTTCGTCCAATTGTCGTAGGTCGTGGCTGTGGCTGCGTTTGCCTTTGTTTTGCAATTCGCTTACGGCTATGCGGCTGCTTATTAGGCATAGTCCTTGTGGCTGGTTGAGTAAGGCGCGTAATAAGCCCTGCATGCCCTGGTCTTTTAGTTTGCCGTGTAGTTCGCCAGGTGGGTGTTGTAGGGGTTCTAAGCCATCCAAGAGGAGCAAAGTGCGGCTTTCGCCAAAGAGGGTGGCTAGGCGTTTACCTTTTTCGTAGCCACTAGCAGGGCTGGCAGCAAGTTCAGCATCGCCAAAAAATTGTAAGGCTTCATTGATAAAGGCATCGGAGGAGGCTTGTCGGTCTTCGCTCGCGCCTTGTGAGTAAAACGACCAAGCATATACGCGCTTTGCACCGCGCCAATCATCGTCGCGCATTCGGTTCATCCATTCGTGTATCAAGGCGGTTTTGCCTGTGCCGCCCATTGCTATAAAGCTCAATACGCGTAAGTTGGGGTTTTCCCATGCTTCGTCTAGCAGTTGTAGTTCATCGCTTCTGCCATAGAGTGGATTGGAGATGCTGGGGTAGCGGGTGGTTTCTATTTTAGGATCGGTCTTTGGTACATTTGGCGTTTTGCGGCTTCGTGTTTGGTAATTTATCAAATTCGTTGCCAGTTCAGAAAATATTTGTTCTTGTTCATGCTCCGATAAGCCCGACAAAGCAGCAGTACTTGCTTCTAGCTGAAATGGTGCCAGCCACTCTACCGACTTCCATGCACATGGGCGCACAAGGATGGGGACTATTTTCATGCCATCTGCTTGTCGACGTTGCAAAAAAGTGGGTATTTCTTCGTCCAGTATAAATTCAGAAGTCAAAAAACTCGCAGAAATGAGTAGGATGGCGATGTCGCAGCTTTGGAGTGCCTCTTCTAGTTCTTTACGCCAAAAGCCGCCCGTTTGGATGCGGTCATCGCTCCATTGAGTAAGTTGTCCTGTTTGTTCCAAGACCCCAAGCTGTTCCATTAGTTTATCCTTCCATTCGGCATCCTTACGGCTGTAGCTGATAAATACTTTTGGCATTTGCGTTGCTGTTTGAATGTACGCGTTCTGCCAAAGATAAGTGGTTTTGAAGTTTTTACAAATAGAAAATCAATATCCCTCTAATTGCCCTGAATAAGTAGTCGAGTTTAAATACTTTCCTGTTGGTATTGAGTTGATTTTTTTGAAGGGCAAGGCAAAAATTATGAGCATCCTCATTGGCTGGTCATCATTTTTAACGCTGCCATTCAGAAAAAGCAGCCAATAGTAGCGGAAAATATTTAGACTCGACTACTTAAAACTACAAGCTTTTTGTTCAATTCTATATCTTACGCTATCATTTGGAGCGAGGCTATCCATCAATACCAATCCATGTCCAAAAGTTGTATTAAGCTGGATAGTGATTTTTGTTCTTAGACAAGGCATTTTTTCTAGGCATCCTTTTGGCTGGCTATGAAAAAATAACGAAGTCTAAGGACAAAAGCACTCTAGAATAATGCAACTTTTAGATGTGGATTGGTATAATACGCAATTCAATTGAGCAAATCTACACAATGGCAACAAATTATAGCGCAAG
>JAHDCQ010000494.1 GCA_020629845.1 Saprospiraceae bacterium
TAATATTAGCAAAGTAGGAAAAATGATTAATAAAATATTCTTGTTGTGTTTATTGAGCTTGACAATGTTCACACTATTGGGACAAAATAAGCCCCTGATAGTAGTTGATATAAAAAATGGAACGGTTGATTCGATTGTAGGTGTTGCATATGATTCTAGCGTTCTATTTGATAGAACACCACATTATATCGGAAACTTCGATGATAAAATTGCACAACTAGATCAATCACCATCTAAAGAAAATCTATTTCCTGGCGGAGTATTTACACTCAAAAGACAAGTTGCATTAGATTACGATATAAATGCCTATCCTATAAGAACCAGCATCAAATTAGTCTATGAAATGAACGACACCTTAAAAGGTTTTTGTTCAGGCAGTATGATTAGCAGGCGGCATGTACTAACCGCGGCTCATTGCGTTGCAGCTAGAGATAGCATTAGAACGACTTTTTCCCCGTTTTATGCTTGTCCCGTTTTCGATAATGGAATTATCAATCCGAATTTTGATTGTAGTAGTATAGAGAAAGTTTATTTCTTCAAAGATTGGTCATTTGCTAAAGAAGATATTGCAGTGCTTGAATTGGAAGAACCAATTGGAGAATCAACAGGTTGGATAGGTATAGGTTTTGACGAAACAGGCGAACAACACCTCAATGATATACATTATAAATTCTCATATCCACTCATTCCATTTTGGAACTCTATACCATATAATGGGGATACTTTATATTATGGTTATGGAAATGTTGAGATAGGACGGAATAACTATTCTATTGAAACGCCAGAAGCTTACGGAAACCCTGGCGAAAGTGGGAGTTCTATAATCCATGTGCGGAATAACGAAATATATACGAGCTATGGTGCACTCTCCACCTCTCACAATCTAAGACACAGCAAATTTCGCAACGAAACATTTTACCTTATAAAAAAAGTAATAGAAGACGATTGGTTCGTGAATATTGCCAGAACTAACGACGCTTTAGGTGTAGTTGCATATCCAAATCCAGCAAAGAATTATATCATACTCGATAAGCTGATTCCAAATCAACAAGTTGATGTTTGTATAAGCGATATACTGGGGAAAATTCATCTAAAACGAAAGTATACGCCTTCAAGCTTTAAACTTCAATTAGACATCAATAGCTTAGAAGATGGAATCTATTATTTACAAATTTCAACAGAAAAGTACAAAGAGGTGATTAAGTTAGTAAAGAGTAGTTAGAAGTGCACGAAAAGCCATTTCATGCATTGATGTGATGAAACCATTGTTATTAATCGAAGCAAGCTCTGTTTTGCCTGACTACTTATATCGCCATTTTTTGCCGATTTCCTTAATTTCAAATTTGTTTTTATAGGTAGTAATTTAAGGACTTTTCCTTGTGAGCCTACTTTTTTAACATTCCTTCCGTACTTTTGCCGCGCAAAAAGCGAGATTATGCAATTATTACAAGATAAAGTAGCCCTCATTACAGGTGGTTCGCGCGGAATTGGCGAAGCCATTGTACGCAAATTCGTAGCACAAGGTGCGAAAGTAGCTTTTACCTATCGCTCCTCTGCGGAACGTGCCAATGCGATTGTAGCAGAACTAGGTGAAAACGTGAAAGCCTACCAATCCGATGCGGCAAATTTTCAAGAAAGTGAGGCTTTAGTAAAGCAAGTTTTGGAGGATTTCGGCAAGGTAGATATTCTCATCAATAATGCAGGCATTACAAAGGATACCTTGATGCTTCGCATGAGTGAAGCGCAATGGGACGCTGTGATTCATACCAATCTAAAATCAGTATTCAACCTCACGAAACAAGTGATGCGCCCTATGTTAAAACAGCGCGGCGGTTCTATCATCAATATGAGTTCGGTAGTAGGGGTGTTTGGCAATGCAGGTCAAGCAAACTATGCGGCTTCTAAAGCAGGCATTATTGGTTTTAGTAAATCCATCGCTAAAGAAGTAGGTTCGCGTGGTATCCGATGCAATGCCATTGCACCAGGCTTCATCGAAACTGACATGACCGATGAACTTGATGAAAAAGTAAAGGAGGCATTCTTAAGCGGCATTCCGATGAAGCGATTAGGAACAGGCGAAGAAGTAGCTGATGCTTGCTTGTTTTTAGCCTCTGATTTGTCGAAATATGTATCAGGCCAAGTGCTTAGTGTGTGCGGCGCGCTAAATACATAGAAAACTAAGTTGCTTTGCAACTTGGTATTAGGTATTAAGTACAAGGTATTAGGCAAAATATGTGAAATACCTTGTACCTAATACTTAATACCTTGTACAAGTATAATTTAATTGCGAGAAATGATTTTACCAATATATGCCTACGGGCAAACGGTACTTAGAAAGAAAGGTGTACCGATAGATAAAGACTATCCTGAATTGGACACCCTCATTGCGAATATGTGGGAAACAATGGAAAATGCACAGGGGGTAGGCTTGGCAGCCCCGCAAATTGGGCTGGCGATTCGCTTGTTTCTAGTAGATACTACAGAGGTACAAGAAGAAGGCGAAGAAGCCAATGGTTTCCGAAAAGTGCTGATTAATGCAGAGAAGATAGAAGAGGGTGGTGCGGCATTCGAGATGGAGGAAGGTTGCTTGAGTATTCCCGATTTCCGAGGAGATGTGGAACGTCCGTCGCAGTTAAAAATTCGCTATCAAGACGAAAACTTTGAGACCCACGAAGAGATTTTTACGGGACTTAATGCGCGTGTGATTCAGCATGAGTACGACCATATCGAAGGAATCTTGTTTACGGATCATTTGAAGCCTTTGAAACGAAAATTGAGCAAACGCCGTCTGGAAAAAATAAAAAAAGGTAAAATAGACCCGCCTTATAGAATGCGCTTTGCTACAAAAAAAAAGAGATAAGCTCCATATGGTCGTGGTTAAAGTGGCGGATATAGCGACGGTAGTTGCCCTGTCTCAGCAAATTCCAAGCTTTCATCAACCCTATGGAGCAGCAGAATATGAGCGTCGTTTACAAGATGTACCGCATCTCATCCTAGTG
>JAHDCQ010000079.1 GCA_020629845.1 Saprospiraceae bacterium
GATTACTTTTTGTCCCTAGCTGAAACCTTCGTATTTTCGCAGCCGTACCATTTATAAGGTAGCCCTTGAAGGCTTACCGCTTATATCTAAAATCTATTAAGACGTGAAAATTAAATTCGGAACAGATGGCTGGCGTGCCATTATTGCCAAAGAGTATACCGTAGATAACGTAATGCGCGTAGCAGAAGGCACAGCGCGCTGGATGAAACAACGGCGACAGAAAAAAGTAGTAATTGGACACGATTGTCGGTTTGGAGGAGAAATGTTTGCCACCGCAGCCGCGAAGGTATTTGCAGCGCATGGCATTCAAGTAGCCTTAGCCAAAGGCTTTGTATCTACGCCAATGGTATCGCTGGGCGTGGTGAAATTGGATGCAGACTTGGGGGTAGTGATTACGGCAAGCCACAATCCGCCTTCCTATAATGGTTTCAAATTGAAGTCAAAATTGGGCGGCCCGATGATTCCAAAAGAAGTAGCAGAAGTAGAGACACTTATCCCTGCTATCACGGTAGCTAATGTAGCCGATACCCTAGCCGAATTGGTGGAAGCAGGCAGCGTGGAATATGTGGATTTGGAGGGCATTTACATCAAGCATGTAGAGGATAATTTCGACTTGGAGGCGATTCGCAATTTGGATGTAAAAATTGCCTATGATGCGATGTATGGCGCAGGCAAAAACGCTGTAGCGCGCTTACTTCCTGATGCAATCGTGCTACATGGCGACGACAACCCAGGTTTTCATGGACAAGCACCTGAACCGATTCACCGTAACCTCACGGAGCTTTCGGAATTGATTGCAGGCGATGATTCTATCACCATTGGCTTTGCAAATGACGGCGACGCTGACCGTATCGGAATGTACAATGGCGCAGGCGAGTTCGTCGATTCGCATCATATTTTGCTGCTTTTGTTGCTTTATATGGGCAAATACAAAGAAGAAACGGGCAAGGTACTCTTTACCTTCTCGGTGACGGATAAGATGAAAAACCTAGCCGAGCATTTTGGCTTCGATTATGAAATCACGAAAATTGGCTTTAAGTATATCGCAGAAATCATGGCGAATGAGGACGTGATTGTAGGTGGCGAAGAATCGGGTGGTTTAGCTATAAAAGGCCACGTACCAGAGCGCGACGGCGTTTGGATTGCCTTGACGATTCTAGAATTTATGGCAAAAACAGGTAAAAGCCTAGAAGCACTCATTCAAGAGGTGTATGATACGGTAGGTTCATTCGCTTTCGACCGTTACGATTTGCGTATCACGCAGGAGCAAAAAATGGCAGTGGTAGATACCTGTAAGAATGCCCCCTATAAGGCATTCGGCAAGTACGCTGTACAATCTACGGAGTTTGTAGATGGTACAAAATTCCGCTTCGATGATGACCGTTGGGTGATGATTCGCCCATCGGGTACAGAGCCTGTATTGCGCGTGTATGCACAGGCACCTTCGTACAAAGAAGTGATTGATATATTAGAAGCGACTAAGGCGGTAGTAACTGCCTAGCCTTCGGCTTGTAGAGAGTAGAAAGTAGAGGGTAGAAAGACTCAAAATCCCTCTACCCTCTACTTTCTACCAAATACCAAAATATGCTTTCCGTACTAAAAGAAACAACGCATTGGCTGGCGGTAAATAAAACGGCTGGATTGATTAGCGAACGTAGTCCGTATGAATCGCCGACGGTGGAGGATTTGGTATGGGAACATTTATTAACTCAAAAACCAAAGCCCTTTTTAGGTGTAGTGCATCGTTTGGATAGAGTGACTTCGGGCGTGCTGCTATTTGCTAAAAAGAAAAGCGCGCTCAAGCTACTGAATGCCCAATTTAGTGAGCGTATCGTCCAGAAAACCTATCTAGCTTTAGTAGAAAAAAAGCCGCCTCAATCGCAAGCCGATGTGGTGCATTGGCTGGAAAAAGACCAACTGAATAAGCGCGCCATTATTCATTTTAGTGCCAATGCTAAATCTAGTGAATGCCGATTGCGCTATCGTGTACTGGAAGAAAAAGCAGAAGGTGTATTACTAGAAATCCAGCCCAAAACAGGCAAATTTCATCAAATTCGAGCGCAATTAGCAGCTATTGGTTCCCCCATTATCGGCGATAAAAAATATGGTTCTACCAAAGTCTATAAAGAAAAAGCAGTTGCCCTTCATGCTTGGAAATTGCGCTTTCAAGACCCTGTGAGTAATGAGCGAGAGGAAGTCGTGGCGGCGGAGTATGGATTTTAAATGCTACAATGATTGAATGCGATAATGAGCGAATGAAATCTATAATTATTTACTCATTCAATCATTATCGCATTGTAGCATTCACTCATTGAGTAAGTATGACAATGAACATTATCACTAAAGATTTCTATCAGCGCGACGACGTAGTGCAAGTAGCGAAAGACTTGCTAGGTATGTATGTCGTCACTAATTTTGATGGGCAGCGCACCGTCGGGCGCATCATCGAAACGGAAGCCTATCGCGGGCCAGAAGATAAGGCATGTCATGCTTATAATAATCGCTATACCAAGCGCACAAGTGTAATGTTTGAAGTAGGTGGCGTAGCTTATATTACGCTTTGTTATGGCATTCATCATCTTTTCAATGTGGTGACGGGTTTTGAAGGCAAACCACATGCGGTGCTTATCCGTGCCTTGACTCCTGTGGAAGGCGTAGACATCATGCTTGCCCGACGTGGTATGAGCAAAGTAGAACCGCGCCTATTGGCAGGGCCAGGTTCCTTGAGCAAGGCATTCGGTATCACCACTGCTTATCATGGGAAAACCGTGTTGGAAGAAACGGCACCTATTTACCTCGCCTATGGTGATCCCATTACACCAGAAGATATTTTAGCGAGTCCTAGAGTTGGCATTGATTATGCGGAAGAATGGGTAGCTATGCCGTGGCGATTTCGAGTAAAAAGCTAGTCATTCAATAAGTACTTTTCCAAAATGTCAAGTAGGATTTTCCGGTCAAAAGGTTTAGTCATAAAATCGTTCATACCTGCTGCTATGCACCTATCACGTTCTGCGGTAGAGGCATTTGCTGTGAGCGCGATGATTGGAATGGGGAGATAACTATTTTTTTGTTCCCAAATTCTTATATGCTTAGAGGCAGTAATGCCATTCATTTCGGGCATTTGCACATCCATCAGGATTAAGTTAGGTTTACTTTGTTGGGCATACTCCATAGCTTCTTTACCTGTTTTCGCATTAATAAGCGTTACGTTTGGCATCAGATTTCTAAGAATCTTATCCGCCAATAGCATATTGACCGCATTATCTTCCGCTACTACAAGGGTGACTTCTAGTTCGCTAAGCGCAGCTCGTAATTTAGGGTTTTGGAATGCTTCTTCTTTTTTATTGGAAATGCTTTTATAAGGCACCTCTATAGTAAAAAAGAAAGTCGTACCCTTACCTACTTCACTTTCAATATCAATCCGACTTCCCATTTGGTGCGCTATACTTTGCGAAATAACGAGTCCTAAGCCCGTACCGCCAAAACGCCGATTTGTAGAACGGTCTGCTTGAGAGAAGGCTTGAAATAATTTTTTCTGTTGGTTTTCATCAATACCAATACCTGTATCCTGAACTCTAAAGGTGAATAAGCCAAGATGTTTTGATTTTTCTTGGAAAGTAAGTTTGAGTTTTACAGAGCCTTTTTCTGTAAATTTCACAGCATTACTCAATAGGTTCATCAGAATTTGTTTCAAACGAGTAGGGTCTACTTGTGCCTGTGAAGGTACTGAAGCAGCTACATCTACTATCAGCTCCACGTCTTTCACACTCGCTTGATATTTAACACTATTCGTAGCTTGCTCTATTAATTCTAGTAAATTACTTTCCCGAATTTCCAGTTCCAATTTCCCTGCTTCAATTTTAGAAAAATCAAGAATATCATTGATGATTTCTAATAAAGTATGAGCTGATGTGTTCGCACTGTCAATGTATTCCTGTTGAGTCTCATCGAGTTTTGTGGAACTTAAAAGATTCGTAAAGCCAATAACCCCATTGAGTGGTGTACGAATTTCATGGCTCATGCCTGCTAAAAATTCGGACTTCACATTACTGGCGCGTTCGGCTTCTATCTTTGCTTGCTTAAGTTCGGCTTCATACTGCTTACGCTCTATCACATTTTCTACTAAAGCATACATCTTTTCCACCTCGCCATCCTTATCCAAAACAGGAAAAATATAGGAATGAAAGTAAATTTCTTTTCCCCAAGAAGTTTTATAATAGGATTCGTCATGTTGCAACTCTTTGGTAGCTAGACACTCATGAAATACTTTCGATAGTCCAGCATTTACTAAAGGTGGAAAAGTTAATACATTCGTGCGTTTTTGCATTTCCGCTAAGGAAGGCGCACCTATTAGCTCTAAGGATGCAGGATTAGCATCTAATATCGAACCATCTCTATGAACGATAAAAATACCAACTGGAGAATGCTCAAATAATAATCGGAAATTCAATTCGCTTTCTTCTAAGGCTTTTTCTGCTGCTTTGCGCTCCATAATATCTTCCACAATACCATACATTTTCTCTACTTCTCCATTCTTATCTAGCAGCGGAAAAATATACATGGATAAGTAAATCTCTTTGCCCCAAGAACTTTTATAAAAGCTTTCTTTGCGTTGAACTTCTTTGGTATCAATACATCTTTGAAAAAGCTTAGATACACCTATTTCTTGCAAAAGCGGAAAGGTCAATACATTCGAGCGTTCTCTAATATCCTCTATTGAAGGCGCGCCCATATGCTCCAAAAATCGAGGATTAGCATCCAAAAATGTACCATCTCTATGAACGATGTAGGTGCCAATAGGCGAATTTTCAAAAAGTAAGCGAAAATTGGCTTCGCTTGCTCTAAGCAATCTTTCGGTTTCTCGTTGTGCTGTAATATCTAAACCCACCGCTTGATACTCTATCACATTACCAGCTTTATCAAAATAGGCTTTATCTATCCATTTATGCCACATAATCTGCGCTCCTCTATGCACGGGATGTTCAGATATATGGATAGGATGTTCAGGAGTCAATTGCTGATAAGCATTCAGCAAGTTTTGAGCTACTTCTTGGGGCAAAAAATCAAAAAATCGTTTGCCTCGCAGCTTTTCTGGAGTAGAACTAAAATATTCTGCATAGGCTTGATTTACATAAGTCAAGGTACTATCGGGCAAAAAAGAACAAATCAGAATAGGTAAATCTTGAGCTAATGTTCGAATTTGTTGGAGGGTGTCCGCTTGTACCTGTTCTTTTTCTTTCCAATCCGTAATGTCTGTAATCGTACAAACAATATGCTGTTTTTCGGGTGCATAAATTTTTGCCTGAAACCATCTTTTTAAAGGGCCAATGTAAAATTCTACTTCCTTATTTTTTTCTTTTTCTAGAGTTACATCTGCATAAATATCAAGCCAATCGAACTTAGCATCCAATGTAGGAAGCTCTAAGGTAGAAGCTTTCTGTCCGTATAGCTTATCAGCATCTAAGTCAAAAAAATGCTCAAAAGCAGGATTGACTTCTAGAAATTCGTAGTCAACTGGAATACCGCTACCATCTACTATTACTTTAATATAAGCAAAAGCATATGGCAAATCGTATATTACTTTTTTGTACTGTTTATCTTGCATAAGTTAGAACTAGCATAGCTAGTGCATCAAACTAAGGAGGTGAATTTATTCTTACTTTTATTGTAACTATTTAGAGGAGAGAGCAGAGACCGTCCTTTGGACTGAGAGAACAGAGAATTACAAGCATTTTTCCTTTTCTCTCAATGAGCAAAGCGAATGGTTTCTCCTCTCTACTCTACTAGATAGTTACCTTTTATTTAGAATTGCATGTAAGACTCTCTCTTAAGATAATGGCGAGCAACCTTTGATAGTAGTTTTTGCCAATTACATGCTTGTAGTTTTTACTTTTCACATGCCCTATCCTATTTACACCTAATGAAAGACTAGATGTATAGAATGTATTTTACAGGACTTTTGACTATAGGTGAAAATTGATAATACGGTAATGTAGTTTGGTCTAACCGTACAAAGTTAATAAAATTCTTAGGCTTATGAGGATAAATTTTTAATCTTCCTAAGTTAAAGCTATTATTCACACTCCCAAACCATATCATCTAAGGCATAGCTTTTTGCTACATAAGAATAATGCCACCATTCTGTACGAATCGCTTTAAACCCAAAAGCCTCCATCGTTTCTTTCAGCAACTTTCTATTGCTTAATACCTCTTTTGTATGGTCTTGATATTCATGGTAAGCCCTACGCCCGAAAAAATCAAAAGGAGTACCCATATCCAACTCATTCCCTTCACTATCCACTAGTGTCAAATCTACTGCTCCTCCTCTATTGTGCATGGAACCTTTGCGCGGATCCGCTACATAGCGCGGGTCGGGCACTTTTTCCCACAATGCCCACTGAATGGGACCTGGCCGATAACAATCGAACATCTTCAAGCCATAGCCTTTTTCCCGCAAATGATAGTGAATATCTATGATGCGCTCTGCTACTAGAGGGCGCAAGAAACAACGCGCACAATCGTACATTTTGGTCTCTACAAAGTTGTCTTCCGTAGCATATTTCAAGTCCATCACTATGGTGGGTTCTATTAAGCCCACATCCGTCCACTGTGTAGTATCATAATCGAAAGGCAAAGTAATCGGGTCTACTACAGGAGTAGCATTATAGTCACTTACGGCATCGGGGGTAAAGGTATCTTGCACTTCTACGACTTCTTCTTGAGCAACGACATCTTTAGAGCTCTCACCCTTGTTTTCAACAGGCTTCGAATCATTAGCACAAGTCCAAATACTAAGTACAAATACAGAAAGTAGAAGATAATAGCGCATAGGAAAACAGATTTTTTACTTTTGCACAAAAGTAATTGAATCATTGCAAGAAAGAGGATGATTTAGGAATGAAATGATGGGCGGCAGCAAATCCTACCTGTCCTATCTCATAATTTATCATTCATCGCTCATAACTCATACAAATGAAGCTTTCTGTAGTCGTATGCGTATACAACGAAGAAGAAAACATTCGCCCCCTCATCCAGCAACTCACCGATGCGCTCGAAGGCATTGACTATGAAATCGTGTATGTAGATGATGGCTCAAAAGATGGCACTTTGCGCGAACTCTACGCCATAGAACATGACCGCCTACGCGTGATTGAATTTCGGAAAAATTATGGGCAAAGTCTCGCACTCATGGCAGGTATTGACTATGCCCAGGGCGAATACATCGTTACGATGGATGGCGATTTGCAAAACGATCCTTCCGACATTCCTACCATGCTTGCTTTAGCCGAAGAAGGCGATTGGGATATGGTAGCAGGCAATCGCGCCAATCGAAAGGATGGAGCTTTATTGAGAAAAATTCCAAGTTCCATCGCCAATGCCATGATTCGTCGCTTGTCGGGGGTACATCTGAAAGATTATGGCTGTGCCTTGAAAGTACTACGTGCTGATTTAGCTAAAGATTTGGGGCTTTATGGCGAATTGCACCGCTTTATGCCTGTGCTAGTTGCCCTAGAAGGTGCGCGTGTTACGCAGGTAGATGTGAAGCATCATGCACGACAGTTTGGACAATCGAAATATGGACTTGGGCGTACCTTTAAAGTCATCAGCGACCTTATGCTGATGCTTTTCTTTAAGAAATATATGCAAAAACCCATGCACCTCTTCGGGAATATTGGCGTGCTACTCTTTGTGATAGGCATCTTTATTAATATCTACTTTGGGGTGCTAAAAATTATGGGTGAAGATATTTGGGGTCGTCCCTTACTCTTGCTTGGATTTATGCTTTTGATAGCAGGCATTCAGTTTATTACCATTGGAATTATTGTGGAAATGTTAATGCGCACCTATTTCGAATCGCAACAGAAACGTCCTTATAAAGTGCGACGAACGAAAGGGTATGAAAGTGATGAGTGATGAGTTTAATAAATTTCATAAAAACTCATCACTCATAATTCATCACTCATCACTCTTTAAATCCCTTGATTTGCATCGAATGTCTCTAAGTAATCCGCCACTTTACGCAAGAACGAACCACCTAAGAAACCGTCTACTACACGGTGGTCATAAGACAAGGATAGGAACATCATGTGTCGAATCGCGATGACATCGCCATATTCGGTTTCTACTACGGCAGGCTTTTTGCGAATAGCTCCAACCGCCATAATAGCTACTTGCGGCTGATTGATAATTGGCGTACCCATTACATTACCAAATGTCCCCACATTCGTAAGCGTAAAGGTACCGCCTTGTATGTCTTCTGGCTTCAATTTATTCGCACGTGCACGACCTGCGAGGTCATTCACGGCTTTCGTAAGCCCCAGTAAATTCTTATGATCTGCGTTCTTTATTACAGGCACTATCAAGTTGCCAGAAGGCAGTGCCGTTGCCATACCAATATTGATGTCGTTCTTTTTGATGATGGTCGTCCCCTCTACAGACACATTTATCATCGGAAAATCACCAATTGCTTTTGTCACAGCTTCCATAAAAATTGGCGTAAAGGTTATTTTCTCTCCATATTTCGCTTGGAATTCCTTTTTCACCTTATTGCGCCAATTCACAATATCCGTCACATCTGCCTCTACGAAGGAGGTAACATGCGGCGAGGTATGCTTTGACATCACCATGTGGTCAGCAATGAGCTTTCGCATACGGTCCATTTCTATCAACTCCACATTGCCGCTTGCTTGCACGGGTTTTGGTGCAGCAGGCTTTGGAGCTGGTGTCGTAGGCGAATTAGATACTGGCGTAGCCACCACAGTAGGTTGTTGTACTACAATGGTATTCGTGCCATTCTTTTTCTGCTGTACATAGCCCAAGATGTCGCGCTTCGTGACGCGTCCTTGTAGTCCTGTACCTGTAAGCTGTTCTAGCTCTAAGATGCTGATATTCTCCTGATTGGCAATGTTTCGCACCAATGGAGAATAGAAACGTCCTTTAGAATCGGTGCGTGCCGTAGCTCCCGCAGGTACAGCCACAGCGGGTGTTGGGCTTGGGCTTGATATACCATTAGAAGCAGAAGCTGGTATAGGTGTAGAAGCAGGTGCGGGTGTTTCTGCTACCACACTAGGAGAAGCTTGTACGGTAGCACTAGCTTCGGTTTCGATAATAGCAATTACCTTGCCAATTTCTACTACATCGTCCTCTTTATATAAAATTTCCTTGATAATACCTGCTGTAGGTGAAGGCACTTCAGAATCTACTTTATCAGTGGCTATTTCGAGTATGGTTTCATCTTCTTCTACAGTATCTCCTACTTGCTTCACCCATTTCAGGATGGTTGCCTCTATTATACTTTCGCCCATTTTAGGCATTACCAATTCTACTTGAGCCATTTTAATTTGCTTTTATCCAGCATCATCAAAATCTTTAGTAAACTAATAGCTTTTATAAGCTTGATGATGCAATATAATTTGGTTAGTGCTTTTGCTAAAATTGGCGCAAAAGTACGGTAATTCTAGCAATTATAGGACTTGTACTGCTCTAAATATATGGAAGGCTTGTAAAAATACATATGCTTGTAGCCACAGCAAGTATTAAAATAGAATTAAATAGGCTAAGTAACGCATAAAAAATCTGTATCTTTTATTATTTTACCGCGTCACAATTTTGCACTTTTATTCAAGAAAACATTGACATTGTGAAAGACTTAAATGAAATTAGAGGGGATAAAGGCAATGTAAAAAAAATGTGCAGCACTATGCACTCAGAAAAGCGAAAGAAAATGTTAGTAGCAAGTTCTGTGACTACTCACTTAGAGCAAATGTTTAACGAACTTAAAGATGACCCCGCACTTTGGAATGACTGGGAAACCTACTTTACTACTTATCTCGGAGATGAGTCGTTTCGAGAAAGTTGGCAACAAACACAGCATCAATATAGCGATGATTTTCGAGCATATGTGAATAGTAGGCTGGATTAGCTGGGCAATAAACATGCTCTAAATGTAATTTTAATCCATAACATCTTTATTCATAGCAAGTCTTTTGTAAATTTGTGCATACAGAAGAGCTGGTTTGCTATGTCAGGTCAGTTATTTGAACCTTCATCATAATACGAGATTATGTACCGATTAGCACTAAGTCTAATTCTAAGTATTGCAGTTTTTGGAATGCTACAAGCACAAAATGTATCGAATATTTATGTGTTTGATATGCTACAAATCAAAGATCAAGTGAATGATCGATTTGTGTTTAGCAATCCGAGATATGTTACTGAATTCAATAAGCAGGGCTATAATAATCAGCCAAGATTTTTTAATGATTCTGAGCTTTATATTACCTGCCAATATCCATATACTGATCAAACTGATATTTATCTACTCGATTTCCGAACGAAAAAAAAATATCAAGTCACAGAAACTTTAGAAGCAGAGTACTCCCCTACCCTCATGCCTGATGGCTATAACTTCTCAGCGGTTCGCACCGAAGGAAATGGCGTACAACGACTTTGGCAATTTCCCGTTGATAGACTTTCGGATGGCAAACCGATTATGAAATATGAAACCAATATTGGGTATCATCATTGGATAAATAGCCGCCGCATCGCTCTATTTATGGTGGATGAACCTAGCTATTTGGCAGTTGCTAATACGACTACAGATGAAATTAAGCGACTATCTTCCAATATTGGGCGCTGCTTCCAAACCAATCCGACAAACGGACGTTTATCCTTTATCCATAAGGTGACTGACCGCACTTGGTACATCAAGGAGATGGATGCTTATTCTCCAACCAATAGCTCAGACATCGTAACGACTACGCTTCCCAACAGCGAGGACTTTGTAGTGACACGCGATGGCACCTATATTATGGGACGAGGCAGTAAATTATTTAAATATCACCCTACTAAAGATGGCGATAAAGGCTGGCGCGAAATCGTAGATTTACGCAACTACAACATCCGCAATATTCGTCGGCTCGCTATAAGTAATGATGGCAAAATTGCCGTTGTGAATGAAGGCGAACCAATAGGAAATTATTAATACGGTGAACGACTAACGGTAGACTGGCGGCTATGCCTTAACGAAGAATTTAAATCCGTCTACCGTTAGCCGTCTACTGTAAACCGTTAAAACTATGCCATTTATTAAGTATACGGTCTTGTTGGTTTTGATTGCCAGCATTGTGCAGGCTGGTAGCTTAGGCATAGTATTTATTATTAGGAAAAAGCCCAACCGACTAGCCAATCTCTTTTTTGGACTATTGCTATTAGCCTTCACTTCCAGTTCTATTGCAATTCTATTACTCCGTTCGCACAGTCTAATGCCTGACTTTCAGCACCTTTATCATCTTCCGCTTTGGCTTACACTATTCTTTGGGCCATTTTTATTTTATCACGTCAAATTTAGCCTATTTCCCAATTACAAACTCCGCGCCACGGACGCGAAGCATTTTATCTTAGGCTTGATACAGGTGAGCTTCCTAATCTATATGAGTATGCAGCCTCTAGTCCGTCAAAATGAAATTTACCAAAGCATCGTGATGCCCTACTATGGGCCAATGGAGTATACTGCCTTTCTATTGACGCTTTTTATATACTTGAGTATTTCCTATCGCTATATACGCTATAAATTGGCTATTTTACGAAAGCGACAGCCCGAAAAGGACATCGAAGAAGCGACCATGCTGCGCTGGATGGTGAAGGTTTTTGTGGTATTAATGTCTATTTACAGCTTTTTTGCCATTACAGATTTTATAGCATTCAATTTTTATACTATTAATCTTTACGAACTCGATAGCTTCGCTTATGCAGGCGATTTTGTATTTGCCGTCATGTCACTTTGGTTAGGCTATCATGGCTTGAAACAGCTATCACCGCGCTTCCACTTAGGCACACACGCGAAAAAGTATTGGAAGCAATTCAATAGTCTTGTTCGTCTTTGATAATCTATTGCTATATTGTTATACTGTTTTATTGTTCTGTACTGTAAGTACTCAATGAGTGAATGAAAAAATTTTGAATGAGTGAATAATTCTAAATTATATTCGCTTATTCAGTCATTCACAACTCACTCATTGAGTATTTATCCTGTACTAGATTAAAGCATTGTTTTTCAACAATAAAGCATTTTATAGCTTCGTATATAGTGGATTATACAATTGATTAGCAGCCAACAAATTTAGTCTGGAAAATTGAAGTAATTATCCATTTTCAATTTTCTAATACGCCCATTTCAAGTAAATCGCGCCCCAAGTAAAGCCACCACCAAAAGCCGTCAGAATGAGGTTATCGCCTTTATTCAAGCGACTTTCCCAGTCCCACAAGCAAAGCGGAATAGTTGCAGCCGTTGTGTTTCCATATTTTTGGATATTCACCATTACGCGCTCTAGTGGAAAATCTGCCATACGCGCCACCGATTCGATAATACGAATATTGGCTTGATGCGGTACAACCCAAGCAACATCATCAACGCTCAATTGGTTACGTTGCATGACTTTTGTTATAGCATCCGACATGCCTGAAACCGCTGCTTTAAAGACGGGACGACCATTTTGAAAGGCATAATGTTCGCGCGCTTGCACGGTCTCTATGCTAGGTGGACGCGCCGAACCGCCAGCTTTCATGTGCAAGTATTCTACGCCTGAAGCATCACTTCTCAAAAACGCATCTTGAATACCAACGCCCTCTTCAGTGGTGGGCTCAAGCAATACCGCACCTGCACCATCACCAAAAAGAATACAAGTCGCTCTATCCTGATAATCAACGATAGACGACATTTTATCCGCACCTACAAATAATATTTTTTTGTATCGCCCCGATTCGATATACATGGATGCAGTTTGCAAGCCAAACAGGAAACCCGAACAGGCCGCATTTACATCAAAGCTAAAGGCATTGGTAGCTCCCACACCTTTCGCTATCAAGTTAGCAGTATCAGGAAACACCATATCGCCCGTCACCGTTGAGCAGATGACGAGTTCTATATCTTTAGGGTCGGTATTGGTTTTTTCTAGCAAGCCTTTGGCTGCCTCTATGCCCATCACCGATGTTCCTTTACCTTCTCCTTTTAGTATACGACGCTCTGTAATCCCTGTGCGGGTGCGTATCCACTCATCATTAGTGTCTACTATACTTTCCAGTTCCTTGTTGGTCAAGCGATATTCGGGCAAATAGCCGTGTACGCCCGTGATAGCAGCCCGTATCTTCGTCATGTTACTTCGTTATTGAAGCGTAATTTGGTATTAGGTACAAGGTATTAAGTATTAGGTATTTTAATTTCTGACACAAAATTCAATCAGGAAATACATTACCAATTTTGTGCTTTTACTTAATACCTGATACCTAATACTTAATACCTCAATAATTACGCCAAACTATTCTTTTTTTGAACGGAGGGCAAGGTAAAAAGAATTCTGCGTTCCAAATACTTTAATGCAAGAGGATTTACGGTAACAAGCAAAGCAATAAAACAAAAATAGGAGGCGTTCTCATAGCGTTTATTAAGCATAAAATATACAGTTTCTTTACTTACTTTTGCCCCTGTTTTGATTTTAGGGAAAATACGAATATTCCTATTCAAATCCTTAGTGCTACATTAATCATCCACAATCTGATTCAAAAGGCTTAGATAAGCTACCGCATTAGTTATCTAAGACCATAGTAAGGGACGAGGAAAAAAATAAACTACGTAAAATGAGGTAGGTGTTTTTTTCCTTCTTCAAGGCATGAAAACCGCGCATAGCCTACGCTACGTAAGGATTTTCATAACGCAGAAGAGGATAAAAAGACCAACTCAGATACATAGGTTATCATTTTCCTCGTCCCTAAAGTCAATCCAATAAAAATTACAATGATTCAGCGATTAGCATTACTTATTGTTGCCTTTGTATTTAGCAGCCAGGTGGTTGCACAACGGCCACAACCCATCTCACTAGAAGGAAAAATCGGTATCGCAAGTGATTCGCGGCTCAAAAATGAGTGTGGTAACGAAGCAGGTACTATAACGATTGGGCCACATACGGGCAATAGCAATGATGTGATGGGAGATACCATCTTTTTATGCATCAATGACCAAATTCTGATTGATTCGGACGCAAGTACCATAATGCTAGATGGTGATCCCAATCCTAGTACGCCTGGAGGCGTTGGCTATGCTTTTTATAGTTGCCAGCCAACCATAGAAGGCGAAGATTTAGCAACCGTCATTACGGATCCTTGCTTGCTAGAAAATACCCTCGACCCGAACAATCCGATTTTTGTAGCTACAAGCGATGATAACTCTGGAGATATCCAGTTTAGTAATAGTGGGGTTTTACAAACGCAATTTAATAATGAAGACCCACTATTGCTTTGGTTTGCACCTATCACCTACGACGAATTACTGATTGTAGGTAATGCGTCCATTGCACAATACGAAGAAGCAGCGGCTGGCGAGCCTGCTGGGCCTTGCGTGGATGTGAGTATTGACCAAGCATTTCCTGTAGTGTATTTGAATGAAGTCGTGATTGCTGATGTAAATGCTGCATCACAAGGCTGTAGAGGGAGCTTTCAAGTACAAGGTGGTTTATCAGAATTTGATGGCAGCGCCTATACTATTTCGATTAGCTTAGATAGTGACCCTAGCATTAGTGGTTCTATTCTCTCGAATAGTCCAGAACATGGCTCGCGGGTACAATTCAATGTGCCACAAGCGGGTACCTACAATATAGAAGTATCAGATGGGAAGGCTTGTCCTGCTTCGGCACAAGTCACTTTCAGCGACGCTCAATGTGCGCCTGTTACCTTTGCTATTCCAAGTCTTAATATTCAGCCAGGTGTTACGAATGCTTGCGTGGATATATCTGTAGCCGACTTTAATCAAGTAGTCGGTTTTCAGTTTCCGCTACAATGGGATCCGAACATTTTGGAATACGCAGGTATCATGAACCTAAACTCAAATCTCCCAGGCTTCACGGATAGCGAAGCTAACTTTGGTTCAACACGCGTAGCTAATGGCGAACTATCGGTCATTTGGGCCGATTTAGTCAATTTTCAGCCTGTAACCCTAGCAGACGATGAAGTTATTTTTTCTATTTGTTTTAATGCCATTGGGCAAGAAGGCGAATGTAGCCCCTTGATTTTCCAGCCTGACGGCACGCCACCTCTGGGGGCAGAAGATGAAAATGGCACACAACTCGGTTTCAATCCTATCAATGGTCAAGTCTGTTTATCCAACCAACCATTCTTCTTGGAAGTAGAAAGTATGAGCGAAACTTGCTTTGGTAGCGCAGATGCTTCTATTAGTTTCGATGTAAGTGGTGGAATTCCTCCTTACAATTATGAATTGGTGGATGGCAGCAATATGATAGTGGAATCGGGTACTATCACTACGCAAAGCGGTAGCATCACCTTCGACAATCCTGCACCAGGCGACTATCAAGTGATCGTAGTAGATTCTAATACCAGTTCTGACGTAGCAGGTGCAGTAGTTGCCAGCGAAGCTTTCACGATAGAAGAAGGCTTACTTTTAGGGGTAAATGTCCAAATACAAACGCCTATTTTATGTGCGGGTGATGCCAATGGCGTTATTCAAGCCGTAATAAGTGAAAATGGATTTGCCGTAGCCCTCACCGATGAATACACCCTCGAATGGCGGACAGATATAAATGGACCAGTTATTGGTACATCCGAATTGTTAAGAGATATTCGAGCAGGACTTACGTATACCGCAACCGTCACCAAAGGCGATTGCTCGCAAACAGCAAGTGGTTCATTCACTTCTCCACCACCGCTTGAATTGGCTATTTTAAGTGTAGATGACGCTACTTGTGAAGGTGTGGAAGATGGAAATGTCTCTATCAGCGTAGTGGGTGGAAATGCGCCCGATACCTATTCCGTACAATGGAGCAACCAACTCGACCCTGTGGAAGTCGTTTCGCAAAATCCAGCGCAACAAGGTAGTCTAGCACCAGGCATATATAGTATGACCGCTACCGATGCAAATGGCTGTGAAGCAATGATTGATTTTGATGTAGCCGCTATGCGCACCATTGCAGCAGATGCTGTAGTTAGTGATGTTTCGTGTTTTGCAGGAGAAGATGGACGCATCGAAGTAAGTGCCAGCGCTGTAGGGCAAGGCGAATCACTCCCCTACTCCTTTATTTGGGTCAATAATTTAGATAGCAACTCTTTACCACAAGATACAGAAACTACAAGTACCGTAGATAGCTTAACTATGGATACTTACATTCTCATCGTAACGGATGATGCAGGCTGTAGAACCAGCGATACGCTAAGCGTAGCAGAACCAGAGGAGCTAGTAGTAATGGTGACTGACAGAGGGCAAGCAAGCTGTGCAGGCGACTTAAGCGATGGCTTCATCAATGTGGAAGCAAGCGGTGGAACACCAACTTATACCTATACTTGGCCAAGCATTGCAGGTTTAACGACAGCCAATGCGACAGGTTTAGGCCCTGGTTCTTATAATGTGGTCGTGACAGATGCTAATGGCTGTACCGCAGAAAATAATGCAATTTTTATTTCTGCGCCTGACTTGCCTAGTGTAAGTGTACAAGATGACATGATAGAATGCTTCAATGGCACGGATGGGCAGGTTTCAGCACTAGGAACGCCAGGCTCAAGCGGCGCAGCTATCGTAAGCTACGCATGGTCGAATGGTGATACAGGACAAATGACGAGCGATGACCTACCCGCAGGTGCATATGTCGTAACCGTAACCGACGCAAATGACTGCCCCGCAGTAGATACCGCTTTCGTGATACAGCCCGACCCATTTGAATATGAATTCAGCATGGCACAAGACCCTACTTGTCCTGACTTTGCAGATGGTAGAGTTTTCTTAGCTGTTTCAGGAGGAACAGGGCCGTACTTCTTTGATAACCTACAAGATACCTTGCCAGCAGGCGAAAATTCAGAAGGCGGGTTCTTCTTTGTTAATTTACTCGGCGATGTAACCTACAATTTTCAAATTACAGATGCTACAAATTGTCCAGGTATCACCGTAGATACGATACTGACAAATCCGCCACGTGCAGAAGCAATCATTTCTGCAATTGACTCTACAAGCTGCCACAATAGTCCTGATGGACGCGCAACAGCAATGGCAGTATTTGAAGATGGTGCTTCGGGACTTTTCAACTTTGCTTGGGTCGAATCAGGCTTTATTAGTGATAATACGACCTCCAGTACGGCAACCAATCTACCTGCTGGATTGAATACACTAAATATCTCCTATATCCGCGAAACCAGTCAATGCTCTTTCGATACTACCTTTGTTATTCCAGCACCTGAACCACTTACCCCGATTGCTTCCGCAATGGGCGTAAGTTGCTTCGGCGATACGGATGGTAATGCGGAAATTATCACGACAGGTGGTTCAGCACCTTACCGTTACAATTGGGACGGCGGCGGAAGCGGTAGTAGACAAACAGGGCTAACTTCAGGCACGTACAGCGTAACAGTAACAGATGCAAACGACTGCGTTACACAAATTCCACTTACGATTACAGAGCCTGCATTGCTAGAACTCGTCTTAGACACAACTAGAAATGTAAGCTGTCAGGGAGATTCAGATGGCTTGATAGGGGTAAGTGTACTAGGAGGTAATCCACTTGGGTTAAATCCATTTACTTGGCCCAATGGCGTAGCTGGTACAACGGACTCTTTAGCAACGGATTTAGCACCAGGTACATATGAAATTACCGTGACCGACCAAAATGATTGTGTCGCTACTGTACAACATTTCGTAGAAGAGCCTGATGCTATTACAGCAATCATACCTACTCCAGACGAGCCAGAGTGCTTTGGCTTACAAACGCTTATTGAAGTCATGGCAGTCTTTGGTGGTAGTGGAAATTCCTATACCTTTTCTGTGAATAATCAACGTGCAAAAGACATAGACGAAGTATTTACAGAATTTGGAGGGCAAGAGCATCTCATCAGCGTATTTGATGTATTAGGTTGTCGTTTTGATACCACTATCTTCATTGACCAACCGCCACCGATTGAAGTAAATCTGCCAGAAATGATAGAGATTCAGCTAGGTGAAGATACGCGCTTGCGTCCAGATGTATTTTCTGCTTTGCCGATAGACTCTATCGTTTGGACACCGAACGATAGTCTCTCTATGAGTAATATCCTAACGCCTGTTGTCAATCCGATTGATGACCAAACCTACACGCTAGTAGTAGTAGATGAAAATGGCTGTCAGGGACGTGGTTCGGTACTCGTAAATGTGGACAAGAAACGTAATGTATATGTGCCTAACGCCTTTTCGCCTGATTTGAATGGCTTTAATGACCTCTTCCAAGTCTTCACAGGCACCGGCGTGACGGGTATTTCAACCATGCGGATTTATGATCGTTGGGGCGAACTGCTGTACTCTGCGGACAATCTCCCACCTAGTCCTACAGGTTCAGAGGGTTGGGATGGTACATTTAAAGGGAAACCCGCACCGCAAGGCGTTTATGTGTATCTAATTGAAGTGGAATTCTTAGATGGCATCAAACTACTTTATCGAGGAGATGTCACTTTGATGTGGTAATCTCAATGAGTGAATGAAAGAATGGTGAATGAGTGAATAATTATAGATTCCATTCGCTCATTGAGTATTTAGGGTAAAAAATGCCGAATTTGCTTAAAGTAAATTCGGCATTTTTTTTATTCGCGTAATAGCTACATTGTAAATATGCACAGGTGGACGGTCGACTTCAGTTCGACTGTCCACTATGTCCTGGTCGAATGGACAGGCGAACTTGGAGTCG
>JAHDCQ010000080.1:0-13071 GCA_020629845.1 Saprospiraceae bacterium
AAGATGGAAGTTGGAGAATGAATGACCTGAGGCTGTCCGAAGAAGGAGGACAATATGTTTTAAGTCTGGCAAAGCAAGTGTTTTTTAGAAGCGATAAATAATTTCGTTCTCTGACAAATTCTGTGGACGAAGAAAAAGAAAACACAAAAACGTCCAGAAAGTAGTGTTGTGATTTCTTTTTCTTCGGCTTCGTCACGGGATTTGCCAGAGAACCAATAATTTTAACTGTGTTAGTATTATAAATATGTTCGCCAAATTGAAAATGGATAATTAAAAATTGAAAATTAGCAAAATAATTACTTTGTAAAATACTTGCTAATAATGAATTACACATTTGATGTTTCAATAATTTTCAATTATCCATTTTTAATTTTCAATTTGGCGAAGACATTGTACCTGATACCTAAATAATTGAATTATGGAATATCAATATATGGTAATCGCACTACTTTTGATGAATGTATTTTTTGCACATGTAGTAGCAGAACAAATAGGTAGAAAGCGTCGTATTGGCTATGGCAAATCTGTGTTTTGGTCTATTTTGTTTAGTCCAATTATTGGCTTTTTTATAACTGTAGCAAGTCCCAAACGATTTAAATAAACGATAATGAGTATTTTAATTTTTCTAATAGTCGGATACATCTTATTAAGTATCGGATTGTATTTTATTTTCCAAAAAGCAGGCGTAGAGCCGTGGAAAGGCTTTGTGCCAGTACTGAATTTCATAGAGTGGTGCAAGCTTGTAGGTCGCCCGACTTGGCATGTGGTTTGGTTATTTGTGCCGCTAGTTAATATTTTTGTATATGCAGCAATGGCAGTAGAGCTAGTGCGTTCTTTTGGAAAATATAAGTTTGTCCATAGCTTTCTAGCAGTAGTGGCTGCACCTATTTATTTTATTTTATTAGGCAATAATAAAGAAGATAAATACCTCGGACAGAGTCGCATCATGGAGCGTGAATACATGGCACGTATGGAAGAAGCGGCAGAAAAAAATGAAGCGCGTGCGCTCAAAAAGCTAGAAGCGAATAATCCATACAAAAAGACTGCTATCCGCGAATGGGTAGAAGCCATTGCATTTGCCGTCTTTGCAGCAGCGTTCATTCGTATGTTCCTAATAGAAGCCTACGTGATTCCGACTTCTTCTATGGAAGGCTCAATGTTGGTGGGCGATTTTCTATTTGTGAGTAAGGCGCACTATGGCATTCGGACACCCAAAACAGTAGCGATGGTACCGCTTTTACACAATCGTTTGCCTTTTTTCAATACCGAATCCTATCTAAAAAATCCGAGTTTAGAATTTAAACGCTTACCTGCTCTAGAAACTATTGACCGCAATGATCCTGTGGTATTCAACTATCCAGAAGGAGATAGCGTATATGTATTCCCGCAACGCACTTGGAGTGTGTACGATTATCGCCGAAATTCGATTCGTGACCAAATTCCTCAGCATCATCAGCGTATTAAGCAAGGCAAAAGTGACCTTATCACGCGTCCAATTGATAAAAAAGACCATTATATCAAGCGGTGTGTCGCTATACCAGGCGATTCTTTAGAAATTCGAGACCGACAAGTATATATTAATGGTGCGGCTGCTGAAAATCCTCCAGAGTTGCAATATGTATACTTGGTAAAATATCCTCCAGGTACGCCTATCAATACGCGTAAATTTGATGAGTGGGGGATTTCTAGGGAAGACCAACAAGGCAGCCGCGATGGTATGATGATATTGGTACTTAATGAGGAACAAAAGGCAAAAGTGCAGGCGATGGATTCAAAGATTGAGATTGAACCCGCGAAGGTAGGAGAAACCGTGGATTCGCCAGAAAAGATTTTCCCGCACGACCCCGCTAATTTTAAGTGGAATCGCGACAATTTTGGGCCAATTTATATCCCAAAGAAAGGCGCGACAGTTACACTTACGCCTCAAAATATCGCATTGTATCGTCGTATTATTGACGTGTACGAAGACAATGATTTCCGCGAGTCAGGTGGTAAATTTATCATCAATGGAGAAGAGTCTAATCAGTACACCTTTAAGATGAATTACTATTGGATGATGGGAGACAATCGCCACAATTCGGAAGATGCTCGAATGTGGGGCTTTGTGCCAGAGAATCATGTGGTAGGTAAGCCACTTATCATCTGGATGTCGGCAAAAGATGGTAATCCATTCAAAGGAATTCGATTCAATAGAATCTTTAAGCGGGCGGATAAATTGTAATGGAAAATTGAAAATGGAGAATTGAAAATAAGGAATCTTGGACTTTTTGATAAAGTCATATTATCTTTGGGTTGGTGCATTAGCAGGATAGCTTTAGGTATATTTATATTCTCCATATCAATAGAATTGTTCCTTTGTTAGTTTAAATCTAGCAAGGAACAATTCTAATTACAAATGAAATCATATGTTAAAGCAATTATTAGAAATTCTAGGACGCTTATTTGGAACACTTACAACAGATCCGAAAACGCCTGACACAAAAGATAAAGACAAAGACACAAACACAGGTACTCCTGATAAAGATACAGGTACTACCACTACGCCAGATACGACTTCCGATACTGTAGATGAAGAACTTATTAGTGATTCTTCGGATTTGCCACGTGATACCGTGATTATTGAGGGCGAACTTCCATTCGAGATAGAAGATGGCAAAATTACACCAATAGAGGACGAGGACGACAATACCGATTCCGATAGTACATCGGATACCAACACCGACACTACTGGTGACACTACGACAGACGATATTATAGATGTAATCGAAGATACAGATGATACGACCAATACGGACGATGGTGTAGTGACAGAACCTAAAGAGGCGCACAAGGCGCGCTTTATGTGGTGTCTAGATAATGGGCATGGCGAAAATACTCCTGGCAAACGCTCTCCAGAATTTGAGTTGGATGGTATCACGGTGCAGTTTTTTGAGTATGAATTCAACCGTGACATTGTAGGACGTATCATAGCTGGCTTGCGCGAACGTGGCGTATCTTTCACCAATATTGTATCCGAAATCACAGATATTAGCCTCCAAGATCGCACTATTCGCGCCAATCGTATCCATAGAAATGGACGATTGCCTGTAATTTATGTATCCGTACATTCCAATGCGGCACAGCCTGCACCTGGTTCTAACTGGACTCCTGCGAATGGTATTGAAACATGGCATCATAAAAATAGTACCAACGGCAAGAAGATAGCGGGCGTATTCCAAAAGCACCTTATTCAAGCAACAGGCTGGCGCAATCGTAAGCTGAAAACTACTAAGTTGCGGAATTTATACGTATTGAATAAAACAGCAATGCCAGCTATTCTTACCGAAAATGGCTTTTTCAACAATAAAGAAGAAGTAAAAAAACTCATGCGCGATGATGTGCGACAAGCTATTGCAGATGCCCACATCGCAGCAATATGGGAGATAGAAAAGAACGGTATTGTATAAAATGAAGATTTGTGTAGTTGATGATTTGTCAATTTGATTTGATAAAGAACTAATTTTCAATTCTCCATTTTCAATTTTCAATTCTAAATGGCAAGCATATTCACAAAAATCGTGCAGGGCGAAATTCCTTGTCACAAAATAGCGGAAGACGACCGTTTTTTAGCCTTTTTAGATATTTTTCCATTGAAAAAAGGACATACTCTAGTCATTCCGAAGCAGGAAGTAGACTATATTTTTGATTTGGAAGATGATTTGTTGGGCGATTTAATGCTTTTTGCAAAACAGGTGTCTAAAAAGCTCAAGGCGACTATTCCTTGCAATCGTATTGGCGTGGCAGTAGTTGGCTTGGAAGTGCCGCACGCACATGTACATTTAGTGCCTATCAATAATATCCATGATATTGACTTTTCGCGTCCAAAGCTGGAATTTACACAGGAGGCGTTGGCAACTATTGCCGCTGAGATTCGAGAGGCATAAAATAAAGGTTCTCCGAAAGTAAAAACGCGGATGTCTCCATGAAATGAAGAAGCATCCGCGTTTTGTATTTATAATGTCGCACATTTCTCGCGTAGCCATTCGGTGGCTGCTTCGTCGAGCTGTGGTGAAAGTTGTTCAAAAACTGTAGTGTGGTAATCGTTAAACCATATTTTTTCCTTTTCTGTTAGTAAATTTACATCAATAAGCTTGGTATCAATAGGGAAGAGTGTAACGGTCTCGAACTTCAAAAATTTACCAAACTCCGTCTCACCATCTTCCACACAAATCATTAAATTTTCTGTCCGAATGCCATATTTATCTTGCCGATATAAACCTGGCTCATTGGACATAATCATATTTGGCTTCAGTACCGTCGCTCCTCTGCCATTGGTTGTTGGTGCAAATTTGGGCGGAAATTCATGCACATTCAGGAAGAAGCCAATACCATGCCCTGTTCCATGACTATAATTCATGCCATCTTCCCAAAGTGGACTTCTTGCAAAAGCATCCAATTGGACTCCATTGGTGCCAGCAGGAAAACGCGCTGCCGCTAGATTAATATGCCCTTTTAATACTCGTGTGAAATGCGTTTTCTGTTCCTGTGTAGGATTGCCTAGCGTGATAGTGCGTGTAATATCCGTTGTGCCATCAAAATACTGCCCACCCGAATCTACGAGGAGCATTCCTTCTGCTTCAATCTGCGCACAAGTTTCAGGCATTGCCCGATAATGCACAATGGCACCGTTCCCTTGGTAGCCAACAATTGGATGAAAGCTTTCGCCATAATAATACTTTTGCTGAGCGCGAAATTCGGCGAGTTTATCTCCAAATTCCACTTCCGAAACGCTGCGCTGTTTCGTTTCAGCTTCCAACCAACGATAAGCATGGACTAAAGCGAGCCCGTCCTTTACTAGAGTAGTGCGAAAGTGCGCTATTTCTGTATCATTTTTGATGGCTTTCGTCCATCGTACGATACTTTCGCGTTCCAAACGCCTACAAGGAACAAGTTCGCTTAGTCGAATGCTAGTCGTAAATGGGTCTAGGAGTAAGGTTTTTGTAGAGTCTAAGGTGTTTAAATAAGTAGTAACTTGCTCATAGGGGAGTAGTTGCACCCCATCTTTGCTGAGACTTGATCGAAGTTCAGCAAGCAGTTTGTCGATATTTGTAAATAGAAAACTTTCCGTTGATGTGATTAAAGCATAGGCATAAAATACAGGATTGCACTCTACATCGCGTCCTCTTAGGTTGAAAAGCCACGCAATTTCATCAAGTGCAGAAATCATATAGTAGTCGCAGTGCATACGCTTCATTTCTTCGCGTATTTCGGCTAGTTTGTCTCCTCTACTTTTGCCTGCAAATTCTATGTCATGCTCAAATATTTCAGCTTGTGGCAAACTCGGTCGGTCTTCCCAAATGTCGTTTATTAAACGTACATCCGTCACGATTTCCAATTGCTTTGCCTCAAAGCCAATATTGATGTATTTTATTTGATTTTTAGAAAATAGGAGTCCATTGCAACCTACTCGGCTGCCTTTAGGAAGCTGTTCCGCCAGCCATTTGTCGTATTCTAAGCCCTTTCCGATGGTCATGCGGTGGAGTTCCATGTCACTCTCCGCGAGTTGTTCTTCTGCTTGAAGGAAGTAGCGACTATCTGTCCATAAGCCTGCATGTTCATGTGTAATAACCACCGTGCCTGCCGAACCCGTAAAATCAGAAATCCACTCTCTTGATTTCCAATGTTCTGATACGTACTCGCTCTGGTGCGGGTCGCTACTCGGAATGATATATGCGTCTAGTTGATGTGCACGCATAGCTCTTCTGAGTGCTGCAATTCTTTCATTTACAGTCATTAAGTAGTGTCATTTAGGCAGTTAGATAGCAAGATAGAGAGATGATAAATATAAAAGTATTTAATAGCGGTAAATTATGAGCATCTCAATAATGCAATTACTATCTAAAATTAATCAAAAAAAATCAGTACGTATTGTGTCGTGATAAGAAAAAGTGGAGGTGAGTTAAGCGGTTGGCAGAATTATAATTTTATGTTAATGTGCGATTCGCATGTTGTTAATGCAAATAAAGGAAGAATAATCTTAAACAGAAAACT
Organism: Saprospiraceae bacterium; assembly: GCA_020629845.1. Classification (GTDB taxonomy): domain Bacteria; phylum Bacteroidota; class Bacteroidia; order Chitinophagales; family Saprospiraceae; genus JAAUTG01. The sequence continues at coordinate 6,031 of JAHDCQ010000080.1, forward strand.
TTTATTAAGAAAAAGTTATGAATTATACTTTTTTTTAATCTGTTGTAAAATAAAGGGCTTTTTAAATGCTTAATAATCTGTATTTTATGGAGTTATGAAGATGCTTATATTTTTTTTATTAATTTTAAGGAGGTGTCATGTAATTTGTCGCTTTTAGGTGGTGTTTTTTTGTTCTTAACTCGCCAATATTGCCTTCTTGACATTTTCTATAAGTTGATGGTGTGCTTCTGTTAGTTTGCTTTGCCAAGCTAAACCCATTGCTTTCAAGTCGTATTTATTCACAATAGTACCAATTTTTTCTAGCTTTCCGTCTTCATTACGCGGATAACCAATGACATAAATAGTGTCTGCTAGGGCAACTGCAAGTTCTATATCGTGGGTACAAAAGATAATGGTATTTAGTTCGTGGCTTTGGTTGATTAGGTTAAATGCACTAATTACATTTTGAATATTTCCTACATCAAGCCCTGAAAAAGGTTCATCCAATATAATATAGTTGGTAGAGCTTAGAATTTGCTCCAATATGGCGGTACGTTGTCGCTGTCCACCCGATAATTCATTGGGGTATTGGTCTTTTACATGCTCTAAACCCCATCGTTTTAAATGTTCTAGTATTTTTTTGCGTTTTTCTTCTTTGGGTAAATCAATTTTTCGCATAGCAAATTGCATCGCCTGATAAATCGTTTTATGCCGAAAAAGCACATAATTTTGACTTACAAATCCTACATCACCTTCTGCTACTGCTTTTAAAGGCGGTTCTTCATTACCTTTTTGTGCTGCTATATCGGAAATATGTATGCTGCCTTCAGTAGGTTGTTGCAAGCCTGCTAAACAACGAAATAAGGTAGATTTACCCCTGCCAGAACGCCCTACAAAACCAATGGTTTGGCCTTGTATGCAATTGGGGCGTACAACATCTTTTTCTTCAAAATTAATATTCTGAATAATCGTCTTTCCATCATAGGATACACTCAGGTTTTCGACGGCTAAAATGGGTAAGGTAGATTCGTAATAGTCCATAATTGTTTAATGCTCGAATGTTTTAGTGCTAAAATGCTAAAATATTCAAATCTGTCTATATTTTTGAATAACGGAATAGACTTGTTCGTAAGAAATTCAAAAACCAGTCGATGCCAAGTCCTACTAGTAGTATCACAATTTGCAAGGCTACGATGCGCCCATGATTCATGAATTTGTCGCTATTTTTGATTAATACCCCCAAGCCGCCAGCCGCTACGAGTATGGACTCTACGGTTACTAGCATCATCCAAGTGATAGCTAGGTTTTGCCGCAATACTTCAATCACATAATCTAAGCGTCCTTTAATCACCACTTCCCAAAGTACTTCCCAACGACTGCATTGCAGCGAGCGCGCATGGTCTAATTCTTCTTGCGGAATATCTTTTATCATACTCATCAGGGAGGTGATAAAGTAGAGACTCATAAAAATCACCAGTACCCACACTTGCATACTCCGCGCATCATGTACCACCATAGCGAGGTAAAAAGTGATACCCGTAAGGGGCAAATAACGCAGTCTAGAAAGAAAACTTACGACTGGCTTGATAGCTGGAATAGGCGACAAATACGCGAAGCCCAAAGATACGATGATGGATATAAGTGTGGCTTGTAAGCAAAGCCAAAGAGAGGATGCAATGTGTGATACTAGACCTTCGCTATAAAGTGCCTGAAAACCCTCCCAAGCAAGGGCTGGAGGTGGAAAAAGCTTTTTTTCGCCAGAGGTAGCATAAAACCAAAAAGCCATGAACAGCACCACCCAAATTGCAGAAATTAAAGCGGAATGCTGCTGGCTTACTTTTTGAAATGGTCGAAACCAAGGTTTGATATTCATTATTAGTCTAAGGTTAGGCAATTTTCAATGAGCGAATGAGTGAATTTTGAATGAGTAAATAGTTTTCCTACTAACCCATTGCATATTCACTCATTCAAAATTTAAAATTCACTCATTAATTTAAGAGCGTCACTACTACACGTCTATTTTTCGCTCTTCCTCGGCTAGTTGCATTATCTGCTACTGGCTCGTCTTGTCCTTTTCCATCCACCTTTTGGAAGCGAGTATTTGGAATACCACGCTGCATCAGGTGGGTTTTTACGGCTTCGGAGCGCGCCTGCGATAAGGCAAAGTTATCTTCTCGATTTCCTTGATTATCGGTATGTCCGATTAATTCTAGCTTCGAGTCTTCAGCCTGTATCAATAGATTAAAGATCTGCTCTAATAAATCTTCCGCTTCGGGCTTTAATTTTGCTCTACCACTGCTAAAATTAATTTGCCACTCTCCCGATGCTAAGACCGTTTTAGCCGTTTTACTGTAATCAGTAGCATACGCTTGTCCTGCATCAATGTCTTGAATCATTTCCAAGAATTTCAGGTTTACTGCATCTTCGTAGGATACAATTTGCTTCACATTCTGATTGATTCCAGCAGGATTTAGCTCGCGTAGATAGTAGGATACTTGCTCATAAACCGCTTTGTAGCGATTTACATTATCCGAAATACCGTAGTATTGCTGTGCATCGGCTAGGTTGAATACGCGCGAACCACCCATATTATAGGAAATGCCGCCTTTTTCTCCCGTTTGTCCTTTAAACATCTGGTACCAATAGCCTGGCGTTTCCATTTGATAGGTTTTGGTCACACAGTCCGAAGCACTTCTTCTCCAGCTATCGTATTGCTTCATCTGATTGGATGCGATATAAGCAGATTTCAGGATGTTGCTTACAATCTTAGGATTTTTATCGCTCCACTCTTTTACCGCAATTACCGTAGTTGCCATCTGGTTATTGAATTCCTTTGTAGAAACAATATCCGTGAAACCAGTAAGCGCATCGAATACCATTTTATCGCCGGGTGTCCAAGTTGCACAACCGTCTATTTTCTTGTTAATCGTTCTACCCGTTAGTTTACCGTCCTTAATCTCTTTCAAGGGAATTTCCCAACCTTCTTTCTGTGACTTAATGAGTTCTTTAGCCGACTCAATATAATCATCATTCGCAGAAGGGTAGAAGTTCACTGCATCTGGGTCGTAAGTGGAAGGATCAGGATTCACCTTGATACCATTCGCAAAAGCATAATTAACCGAAGTCACCCAATCTCCGTCGCCAATTACCGTAGAAATCAATGCCCCTTTTATGGACTGCGGGTTCATCTTCCATTTTGGAGGGCCAATCAACTTGTCCTCGCCATAGCTTAAACCTACTGACCCAATCACCTGTACATGATACTTATCCTGCCCATACTTATCGTTTAGGGCTTGTTGCATGGAGCTAATGTAATAAGGTGCACCATCGCCCATCATCATGATAGCGAATACACCATCTTCAGGATAAGCTTGTCCTGTATCGTATTGCTCTACGAATTTGAGTTGTAAATTTCGGAGTTCAGATAGCCAATCTTGGCGAATGATTTCCAAATTTACGCCATTCGATTCCATAATCGAACCTTCTGTGGTGCGTGGGCCACCATTGGATACAATAATGCCTGATTGAGCATTCCAAGCATAAGCGGCCATTTTCACAAGCGGTTGCTTGCCTACTAACTTTGATGGTCTATCGGATGGTACTCCCAATTCGGCAGCATCTGTTATGTTATTTACATCATTATCAGAGACTTGGATACCCGTGAGTTGTTTGGATTCGCCAACTTGGATACCTGGAGAGAGCCAATAGATTAGCCCACCGATGATAGCAGTAATAATTAAAGTAATAAGAAATTTAGACAAAGCAGTTAGTCTCATCGTCTTGATGTTTTTAAGATATGAATAAATAAATTGATGTATCGTATAAGTTAAGTGCAGATTTGAGCTTCAAACGTCCCCTATTATTTAAAATATGGGTTCCAAATTCCATCTTACGGATTACGTTAATCCGAAATACTAAGCCCGCCTAATCCGTTCGGCTGGAACGGGTAGGTCTCTAATTTGCATACATAGCCTGTTGCTACAAAACCAAGATTTGTAGGAAAAGTGTATCGGGTGATGTGCTCTTAGACACTAACTATTTTTTTAAAGAAAACTTTGAGCCTTGATAATCTAGAAATACTAAGTGGCAGTATAGGTGCATATTCAAATTCAAAGTGCTATACGCTATACGGCTTGTACAAGAATTTTACATATCAGTACGATTTTTGATTACACTACGAATATGCTCAAAATAAAATTTCGATGGCAGGATTTTTAGATAAATGGATATTTTGGAACGATGAACTACTGAAAATTGATATTTGGAATAGAATTTCATCGGGAGTTTGTGGATTTGAAATCTAATTCAAATTTATAAATCATCAAATCCACAAACTCCCGATTACATTATGCACGCAAACGCTCCAAACGATTAAATTCTTGGAAGGAAATCATTTTTTGCTGCTGCTCGTCCCAAAGCTTATTATATACACATTGCAAACTTTGTCGGAAGGTAATGGTGGTTACATATTTTTGCAAAATTGGATTTTCACGCGCACATTTTTCTAAATTATAATTTGGAATACGCGGACTCAAGTGGTGAATATGGTGAAAGCCAATATTGCCCGAAAACCATTGCAGTACTTTAGGTAAGCGATAAAAAGTACTGCCTTTGATGGAAGCCATCAAGTAGTCCCAATTGTCGCGCCATTGCTTGTAACAATGTTCATGCTGATGCTGCACATAAAAGAACCAAAAGGCAACAATTCCAAACGTCATCACAATACTTGCCTGAATGAGGAAAAATGCTTTCCAGCCGAGCAAAAAGCCAAGTACGCCATACACCGCCGCGATAGCAAGATTATTATACACTTGCGACCATCGGATACTTGTCCAATTTTCACGTTTGAAAATAGGGAAGCGATTAGAAATCGTCAAATAAATCAAAGGTGCACCCACAAAAAGCATTATAGGACTGCGAAATACTCGATAGCCTAATCTTTTGAAAGGTGATAGTGCGCGATATTCCTCTACAGTTAGGAAGTGAATATCTCCCCAATCGCGCATTTCCATCTGTCCAGTATGTCCATGATGTACATTATGCACATTTGCCCAATACGTATAGGGTATAGACGTAAAAAAACTACAGATAAAGCCTACAACATTATTCAATGGCTTTGAACTGAAAAAGGAGTGATGTCCACAATCGTGCTGGATAATAAAGATGCGCACTGCGAATAGTCCTGCTATAGCTGCTAATCCCAGCGTAAGCAAAATAGACCATTGTACGGAGAAATACATCAGCACCCAAAGCGCGAGAAAGGGCAAAAAGGTATTTACGATTTGCCAAATTGCTTTCTTTGTATTTGGTTTTTGATAGGGGCGAATAATTTTACGCCAATTTTTCAATTGACTTTTAATTTCTGCTTCGTTAAATTTCATCTGTCTAGCCTTATGCAACAAATATATGCTTTTTTGACCCAAAAGTAGAGGGAGCGGTCACTACTCAGCCTCAATTGTCCGTGTCCAAAGTTCTTGACCATCGCTATCGAAAACCTTGAATGTAAGTTGTCGCTCATTACGCGCGCCTGTGATTTCCATGATACCAAAATTGCGCTGTACCACCAATGTTCCTTCCACACGATTATCATTCACTTCCGAGCGCGAACTCCCTGAACCCGATGTCAAAGGGGAAACCGTAAAGTCATAGAGATTGTTGCCATTGGCATTCGTCAATTTGCTTAATTCGGTATGATGACGGTCTCCACTCAAAAAAATGACATTTTTAATACCTTCTTCCTCTATGCGGCGCAGCAAATAGTCGCGCTCCTCTTTATGCTTATTAATATAGGTCTCGTATACATCAGCCGTGTTTAGTACTTGGCCGCCTACCGAAACCATTTTGAAGGTCGCTTTGCTGGCAATCAACGCTTCAATTAGCCAGTCACGCTGCGCTTCGCCCAAAATTGTCTTTTCGCAACCTTTACAATGATTTGGACTACGGAAGTAGCGATCATCTAAAAGGAAAAAATCCACATCATTCCATTGAAACTGCGTCGTCATGCCCCCATCTACCTGCGGGATGCCAAAGGTGGGATTGCCCCAAAAAAGCTGAAAGACTTCGCTGGCTTTATCTTTATGAATAAAGCTTCTGTCGGAGTCATTCGGGCCGTAATCATGGTCGTCCCAAATAGCATAATGTGCCGTAGATGCCAAAAAAGCTTGTAGTTCTTCCAAGGAGCGCGTATGTGTATAGCGATGCAACATACCACTTCGTGTATACCAATCTACTTCGCGGAAATAGGTATTATCGCCTAGCCAAACCATCAAATCAGGGCGCATTTGCTGCATGGATTGGAAAATATGATAATCACCACCATAGCCTCTACCTGGTCGGTCGAATTTTGGCTCATTCACAAAGGCACAACTACCTAATGCTACCGTGAAATCAGGCGGACTGCTGCGCCATTGCCAAAGTTGTTGTGTTTTAAATTCCGTTGGATAGTCTAGTCGTACAGATTCCCCATTTATTAATACTTCATAGGCATAAGTAGTGCCAGGAGTAAGGTCGGAGATGGTGGCTTTTATGGTATAAGCCTCTTTTGCAGTCGTATTTTGTGTAGGAGTATATATTTTTTGGATGGGCAAGCTATCTTTCATCCAATAGGCAAATTGGACTTTAGCTGTCTTATTCGTCTGTACCCAAAGTAGCACTTCTCGCATTTCTACATAGCCGAGCATTGGACCCGATTGTAGGAGCGACTTTTGTGCTTGTATAGCATTTACACTAAAAAGAATTAGTAGTAAAAGTTGAAGATGTTTCATTATTCTGCTTTTAAGCCACAATAGTAAGAGGAATGGCTAATATACGTATGAAGAAATTGTAAACACATCGTAAAGCTTTAAATTCTTTCAATTTTATACAATTTCAAGAAGTATGTATGGAACTTGTAGCTGTATAAATGGCATTTTATGACTGAATGCTGTATTTTTGCAGACGCTTAAACAAGATGAATGGTAAAAATAGGAAATGTAAATCTAGGTGAATTCCCCTTACTACTCGCACCTATGGAGGATGTGAGCGACCCGCCCTTCCGTGCATTATGTAAAGTGCAGGGCTGTG
>JAHDCQ010000080.1:13171-17501 GCA_020629845.1 Saprospiraceae bacterium
ATGGAGGATGTGAGCGACCCGCCCTTCCGTGCATTATGTAAAGTGCAGGGCTGTGATATGATGTATACGGAATTCATTTCGGTGGAGGGCTTGATACGTGATGCGACTAAAAGCGTCCAAAAATTGGACATTTACGACGAAGAGCGTCCTATCGGCATACAGATATTTGGGGCAGAATTGGACTCCATGATGCGCGCTGCGGAAATAGTAGAGGAAGCAAAGCCAGAGGTCTTGGACATCAATTTTGGTTGTCCTGTGAAGAAAGTAGTGTGCAAAATGGCGGGGGCAGGCATCTTGCAGGATATTCCGCGCATGGTGAAACTTACTGAGGCTGTAGTGAAGTCTACCAATTTACCTGTGACCGTGAAAACGCGCCTCGGTTGGGACGAAAAGACCATTCGCATTGGAGAAGTGGCAGAACGCTTGCAAGATGTGGGCATCAAAGCACTTTCTATACACGGGCGCACCCGCAAGCAGATGTATAAGGGCGAGGCAGATTGGACAGAAATCGGAAAAATAAAGGAGAATCCGCGTATTCATATTCCTATTTTTGGCAATGGCGATATTGACAGCCCACAGAAAGCTCTTGAATATCGCAATCGCTACGGCGTGGATGGCATTATGATTGGTCGCGCTTCTATAGGCTATCCTTGGATTTTTAAGGAAATTAAGCATTTCTTTGAAACGGGAGAAATATTACCGTTACCCACTATCCATGAGCGTGTAGCAGCCGCACGGCAGCACTTGAAGCATTCCATTGAGTGGAAAGGCGAACATATTGGAGTAGTGGAAATGCGTCGGCACTATACGAACTATTTCAGAGGTTACCGAAATATCAAATATTGGCGCAAAGAGTTAGTGACCAATTACAATCCTGCCGAGCTTTTTGAGACCTTGAATAAGTTGGAGGAGCATTATAGCAAGGTAGAAGAAATGGCAATGGCTTAAATGGTTTTTAATATACAACAACACGAACGAAAAATACTTCAACTCATCAGCGAGACGGCGAATGAATTGGATTTCCCAACCTATATCGTAGGGGGCTATGTGCGGGATAGACTCTTGGCGCGTCCGTCCAAAGATATGGACGTGGTATGCGTGGGAAGTGGCATTCGTTTGGCACAAAATATTGCTGCAAAACTACGCCCCATTCCGCGAGTGGTAGTATACAAGCGTTTCGGTACGGCTATGCTAAAGCACCGCGATTTGGAGATAGAATTTGTAGGTGCGCGCAAAGAATCCTACCGCCATGATTCGCGCAAACCGACAGTAGAAGCAGGTTCGCTAGAAGATGACCAAAATCGCCGTGATTTTACCATCAATGCCTTAGCCGTTTCTTTGAACGATGCAAACTTTGGCATGATTGTAGACCCCTTCAATGGCTTAGAACATTTAGAACAAAAAAAAATAAAGACACCACTAGAGCCAGGGCGTACATTCTCCGATGATCCCTTGCGGATGCTACGTGCCATTCGTTTTGCTACGCAATTGAATTTCAAAATTGAACCAGAAACCTTTAAAGGGATTCGTAGCTACAAAGATCGCATTCGCATCATTTCGCAGGAGCGCGTAGCGACTGAGTTGAATAAAATCATGCTCTCTCCTAAGCCTTCTGTTGGCTTTAAATTGCTGTATGATACGGGACTTTTATCCTATATTTTACCTGAATTAGAAGCTCTAAAAGGGGTAGAAGTACGCGATGGCATTGGGCATAAGGACAATTTCTTTCACACGCTGAAAGTGCTAGATAATGCCGCAAGGAAGACCGATGATTTATGGCTACGTTGGTCAGCCCTCTTGCATGATATTGCTAAAGCTCCTACGAAACGCTTCCACAAAGAACACGGTTGGACGTTTCATGGACATGAAGTAGTGGGGGCGCGCATGGTACCTAAAATTTTCCGCCGCTTACGCCTACCTATGGATGGAAAAATGAAATATGTGCAGAAGATAGTAGGCTTGCACATGCGTCCTGTAAATCTAACGAAAGGCGAAATCTCTGATTCTGGTATTCGTCGCTTGCTCTTCGATGCAGGCGATGATGTGGATGACCTCATGCTGCTCTGTGAGGCAGATATTACTTCCAGAAATGAAGAGAAAGTACAGCAGTATAAGAAAAACATGGAGTTCATCCGCCAACGTCTGGTGGAAGTGGACGAAAAAGACCGCTTACGAAACTGGCAACCACCCATTACAGGTGAAATTATTATGGATACCTTCGGCATTCCTCCTTCGCGTGAAGTGGGGACTATAAAAAACACCATTCGAGAAGCTATTTTGGAAGGTGATATTCCGAATGAATACGAGGCGGCTTACGCGCTTATGCTGGAAAAAGGGAAGGAGATTGGTTTATCGGTGCAGTCAAAAGGTGGGAAAGTTCCCACTGATGAATCGGTGGGCTAAAAGCATTGATATTATCTTTCAGCCCACCATTTCAATGGCGTGGAGTCCTATTTTTCTATTCTGTTACCATCAACTTTGTAGTACGCGTTCCTTCTTCAGCCCGAATTACTACTAAATAGCTACCCGCCGCGAAATTACGCACATCTAAGTCAAGGCTATGCTCCTGAATTTTACCTAATTTCTGGGTGAATACACGCTTGCCCATCATATCGAAAACTTCTACACTTGCTTCTTGTGCATTTTCTAATGTAATGTCCAATCGTGCATACTCCTGAGTAGGGTTTGGTGCAACTTTCAACTCATTCGCATCGCTTAGGATTTGTACAGTAGGTACTATTTCACTTACATGCAATTGCATTACAGGCACTAAGTCCCAACCAAAACCAACATAACTAAAGTCGCCTGTATTCCCTACATCCAGCATACTCGCGTACTGAACAGGACCACCGCCTAGCACAGACGCAAACCACATCGCGTTATAATTGCGCTCATCACTTCCTAACAGGAACATATTGGTTGCCTCATCGGGTGCGTCAAATTGTGCTACTACGAAATAGTGGGTATCATCATTCAAGGCTACACCATCAGGAGAATCTATACTGACAGGTACCGTAATAGGATTATTTGATTCTGAACCATCAAACTCATAGGTGTTGAAAGCGACTGGTATTCCGCCATATTCATCTGGGTTGGCTTGTCCGTCATCGTTTAAGTCGCCTTGCCACTCATAAAGTAAAATACTCGCGCTTTGCCCAATTAATTCTTCCGCATTGAATACTGCAAAGGTCACACTACGTGCAAATATATTTTCACCATTTTCGATATAGTAGCAATTGCCATAAGCGAAGGAATTATCATCGGCTGGTGTTATAATACGGTTTGCATTAATTGTTTTGGCAAAAGTAGTATCTGAAGTGGCAAAGGTAAATGATACGCTATTGTCTGATGGGCGTTCATCAGTATTACCTGGACTTAAGGTATACCTGCCTTCGTAAGCAGTCAAAGCATTGCTTGGTGAAAAGACATTCGGAAATAATTGATTTTCTGCTAATGAATCTATCCCGATTTCACCATAGCTAGTATTATCTGAATAGACTTCTTCATTCGTATCTAAGTCTGTAATAGTAATATTCAAACTTGCATTGGGTTGTGCCGCACTACCTATATTTTCTATATCTGCTAAGAATCCGAAAGGAACTACCTGACTAGCTGGCGTAACTGCGTTTGGCGCAATTGCAAAAAATTCAGTACTAATACGCATATCACTCGCAGGGCGTGGGTCAGCACCTGATAAAGTAATATCGTCTATCTGCCAAGCGTAAGCACAACCTGTTAAATTCGCCCCATTATCAGTACTACTATCGGAGAGAAAACGAAACGCAATCCAAAATGAACTTTCTCCCGCCGCTACATCCGAAATATCAATAGAAATATTTTGAGGATTAATGCTGCCGTCTCCTACACCGAATTCATTTGCCTCTATACCTGGAAATACTTCATAAGAAACCCAAGTCATAGAGTCCACACTTACCTCTACCGTAGGGCGGTCATTGAAACTAAGGTAGTAGGTCTCAAAAGCGAGAAATACATTGTTCCTATTCGACGCATCAAGGCGTGGTGATACTAGCCAAGCTTCTTGGTTCGCTCCACTGCAATTAAGGTCAGAGTCGAACATATACCAACCATTATTTGCAGTAGTTGAGGCAAGCGGATTAGTTGGATAAGGTCCGCTTGGCCCTGTAGAAGTATATATCCAGTTGGCACTAGCTGTACCATCGCCTTGTACTTCTATAGCGTTCCAACCAGAGGCCGTAGGGTTAGAAAAATCCTCTGTCCAAAATGGGGTTTGTGCGTTTAATAATTGTACTACACTTAGCAGTAACAAGCTTACATAAAGTTTATTCATTGAATTATTTTTATAAAAAAA
>JAHDCQ010000080.1:17601-18693 GCA_020629845.1 Saprospiraceae bacterium
TTATCTTTGTACAGAACACATTAACCACATAATAAGTAAATACTCAATGAGTGGATAAAGTTAGAATTATTCACTCATTCAGTATTTACCATAATAATTAACAACTATGCGTTACATCAGCCTTTTTATAGTAGGACTGCTCGTTTTGGCTTGTCAAAGCAAGGAACTTGCGAGCGATACAACGAATAGCCCCTCTAGTTTTAGTATTCAGACTGCTGAAAATCCGGACTTGCAGTATGAAAATCTTCGGCTCTACCCAATTCATGCAACTGATGAGTTTATCGAGACACAACAGCCACTTGCAGACTGGAAAAGTCTCGACGAAGCGATTGAAAATAAACGTTTTCGCATCACAGAAAAGAAACCCTTTGGTCGCTTTAATGATAATGGCGCAGTCAATGAATTGACGATTCAAAATAAGTCAGATGAGCATATTTTCATCATGTCGGGCGATGTAATGCAAGGTGGCAAACAAGACCGAATGATTGCCCAAGACCTCGTAGTGCCACCGAATACCATTACCGATGTAGCGGTTTTTTGTGTAGAAAAAGGACGCTGGACTGCCGAAAAAGATGAGAATGATAAGGCAATTTATGCCTTTAAAGGCTATTATAATGTAGCCTCCAATGATTTGCGCCGCACCATGAAGGAAACCAATAACCAGCAAGCCGTATGGGACAAAGTTGGTGAAATAACAAGCGAACAAGCAGTAGAAACCGAAACAGGAACTTATACTGCATTGGAAGTATCGGATGATTTCACGCATCTACGCGAAAACTATTTACGCTTCTTCAAAGATAAGTTTGAGCGTACCGATAAGGTAGTAGGTATCGCAGCAGTAAGCGGCACTCAAGTACTAGGCATGGATATTTTTGGACATCCAAATTTATTCAAAAGCAAATACGAATCACTTTTACACGCCTATATTACCGAAGCTATTAATGAAGGTGGTGCAGTAACGATTCGTACCGAAAAAATTGAGGCTTTACAAGCTAAAGCTGCTGCTGCAACCCAAGAAAAAGATAAAAATATCTTATTCAAGCATCAAAACTACCTCGTGCATTTCGCAGATTTATAGGCTTTCTTAAGCCC
>JAHDCQ010000081.1 GCA_020629845.1 Saprospiraceae bacterium
CCTGATGGCTATACGGGCTGGAATGGACCAGAAGCAGTATATACATTTACGGTAGCAACAGCAGGCACGGTGACTATAGACTTGACTTATCCAGGCGGTACTTCGGCAGCGGATTTAGACATCTTCTTGTTTGATGTATGTGATCCTACGCAGAATTATCTAGGTGTAAGTTTCAACCCACCGAATGAAGCAGAGCAAATTAGTGTCAATCTTGCAGTAGGTACATACTACATTATTGTGGATGGAGATAATACGGACGCAGGTCCATTTGATCTTGCTTTGACCTGCCCTGCTGGACCTACTTGTGATGATGGCATCTTAAATGGTAATGAAACAGGCATAGATTGTGGCGGCCCTGACTGCCCGACATGTACTGATTCTTGTGGCACACCTATCGCTATGGATTGTAATAGTACTGTAAGTGGCACTACGGTAGGTGGACAAAATTCATACAACACTTACCTACCTGATGGCTATACGGGCTGGAATGGACCAGAAGCAGTATATACATTTACGGTAGCAACAGCAGGCACGGTGACTATAGACTTGACTTATCCAGGCGGTACTTCGGCAGCGGATTTAGACATCTTTTTGTTTGATGTGTGCGACCCTACGCAGAATTATCTAGGCGTAAGTTTCAACCCACCGAATGAAGCAGAGCAAATTAGCGTCAATCTTGCAGCAGGTACTTACTATATTATTGTGGATGGTGATAATACAGATGCAGGATCATTTAACCTTACTTTGACTTGTCCTAGTGGCGTATTGCTCTCTCCAAAAGTATTCTTACAAGGGCCACTCTCTGGTACTAGCATGAATACAGCTCTTATGGGAGGCAGTATGCTACCAGCTACTTCGCCTTACGATGGCACCGCATTAATAGGTACAGCACCTACGAATGCCGTAGATTGGATAATGGTAGAAATTCGTAGTGATGATACCGCTTCACCTGCACAAGTAGAAACAGCATCAGGCTTGTTATTGGATGATGGAACGATTGTTGGTCCAGATGGTTCATCGGCTTTGAGTTTCCCAGTAGCACCAGGGCAAAGCTGGTTTGTAGTAGTCAAGCATCGTAATCACTTAGGCATTATGACCAATACAGCAATTTTGTTGGATTAATTGATTACATGTAAGTACTCAATGAGTGAATGAAAAAAAATTGAATGAGTGAATAATTCTAAATTATATTCGCTCATTCAGTCATTCACAATTCACTCATTGAGTATTTATGATTACATGGAATAAGAATATGGTTCTCTGGCAATTTTGGTGTTTAATCAAGCCTAATTTTCAAAGAACGAAAAATACTTGCTAAAACAAGTTTTTTAATTAAAATAAAGCCATCTATTCGTAAAATGTCACGAATGGATGGCTTTTTGCTTATAAACTTTACTATATTCGCCCCGCATTTATACGCCACCAAATAATCTTTTTTCGCTCTCCGCTATAAACAAATGAAAAAATTGCTCTTTGGTTTTTATTTGACTTTATCCTATTACAAAATAATTATCTTATTCATCAATAAAAGACAAATTAGTATTTGGTAAAAATATTATAAGTACTCAACATAATTTTTTTCACTTAAGTAAACTATATGCGTATCAAGACTTTTTTAGCTTTAATTGTGCTTTGTTGTACAGTTATGCTAGCTAATGCACAGCGTACTTGTGCAGCACAAGACATTCTTCAAGAACAACTACAAGACCCCAAAAACGCTAATCAATTCCAAATGTTGGAGCAGCAAATTCAAGACTTTACTGCTAATTATAATCCTGCAGAGCGTGTTGTTATCACGCTTCCCATTGTTTTCCACGTCATTCATGATGGAGACGCTGTTGGCAGTGGTGAAAATATTAGTGATGCTCAAATCATGGCGCAGCTTGACCAATTGAATCAAGACTTTAGCGCAACTAATTCCGATATTGGAAATGTACCAGCCGTTTTTTCAGGTGTTGTAGCGAATGCAGAAATACAGTTCTGCCTAGCTCAAGTTGATCCAGACGGTAATCCAAGTACAGGTATCGAACGTCATAATTATAGTGGCACCAGCACTAGCGGTTTCACTACCAACCAGATAGATGGTACCATAAAACCACAAACAATTTGGGATAGAGACTGCTATCTAAATTTCTGGATTGTGAGATTTGGTGGTGGCGATACCAACTTACTAGGGTACGCGCAATTTCCCAATACAGGCTCTGCAAATACAGATGGTGTCGTACACGGATTCGGTACCATCGGCTCACTTGCTCAACCTGGAAGTAGCGCACCTTATGACCGAGGACGTACTGCAACACACGAGATTGGTCACTGGTTAGGTCTATACCATATTTGGGGGGACATCAATGGTGGTGGCTGTGGTGGTGATGATAATATTGCTGATACCCCAATCCAGAGTGCGAGTAACGGTGGCTGTCCTAACCACCCAAGTGCATCTTGTGGTAATGGTGGAGATATGTTCATGAATTACATGGACTATGTGAATGATGTATGTATGTATATGTTTACAGAAGGTCAAAAAACAAGAATGATGGCGGTGCTTAATGGTTTTCGCTCAGGGGTGCGCGCTAGTTGTGCTTGTACGGAGCCTACTTGTGATGATAATATTCAGAATGGTCTAGAAACAGGCGTAGATTGTGGCGGACCTGATTGCCCCGCTTGTCCTCCTTCTTGTAATGATGGTATAATGAATCAAGATGAGACAGGTATTGACTGTGGTGGTTCTATTTGCCCTGCATGTCCTACTTGTACAGATGGTCAGCAAAATGGCGACGAAACAGGCGTAGACTGTGGTGGTCCTGATTGCCCTGCTTGTCCTGAAACATGTAATGATGGTATCCAGAACCAAGATGAAACAGGTGTAGATTGTGGTGGGGTTTGCCCTCCATGCGCAGCAGGTACTTGCCAAAGCCCTATTATTTTGAACTGTGGCGATTCTTACACAGGAACAACAGTAGGCGAAGCAAATGATGATACTAATTATAATGGAGCAACTTATCCGTATACAGGTGGTGATTTAGTATTCCAATTTACAATCACGGCTAGCCCTGTAGATATAGACCTAACAGGACTTACCGCTGATTTGGATCTACTAGTGATGGATGCTTGTGACCCTGCTGGAGGAAACTTGCTAGGAGAGAGTACAAATGCTGGTACAAATGATGAAGGATTAACGACAAACGGTGGAAGCCTCGGAGCTGGTACATATTATCTATTTGTAGATGGTTATGGTGGTGCTACTGGTGATTTTACAATTTCATTAACGAGTTGTACTACACCTGAAACTTGTACGGATGGTATAATGAATCAAGATGAAACAGGTATCGACTGTGGTGGTACGAACTGCCCTCCTTGCCCAGTAGCAGAGGTCTTGCTATCACCTAAGGTCTTCCTACAAGGCCCGCTCTCTGGTACTACTATGACTAATGCACTAATGGGAGGCAGTATGCTTCCTACAACTTCTCCTTACGACGGCACTCCTTTAGTAGGTACAGCACCTGCGAATGCCATAGATTGGGTAGAAGTAGAAATTCGTAGCGATGATACAGCATCTCCTGCACAAATGTACAGCGCATCAGGTTTGTTATTAGATGACGGAACGGTGGTAGGTCCAGATGGTTCTTCAGCCTTAAGTTTCCCAGTAGCACCTGGGCAAAGCTGGTTTATAGTGGTGAAACACCGCAACCACTTAGGCATTATGACTAATAGCGCGATACAGTTAGACTAGTACTTATACCAATCGATATTCAAAAGTTGTATTAAGCTGAATAATGCAACTTTTGGATATAGCTTGGTAGTATACGGAATTCAATAGAGCATGTCGTATATAAAATGTTCTTTTTGTACGACATCTTCTATTGAATTACGTTTAAAACAGCTTCTAATACCAATCCATGTTCAAAAGTTGTATTAAGCTGGATAGTGATTTTTTTCTTGGGCAAGGCATTTTTTCTAGGCATCCTCTTGGATGGCTATGAAAAAATAACGAAGCCGAAAGGAAAAAAGCACTCCAGAATAATGTAACTTTTGGATATGGATTGGTATAATAGCACTTGAAACCAAAGATGAATCCTTAAAACACACAAAGTGACCATACTATAGAAGTATATTTGACGCAAAGCTGATTAGCCTTGCCTCACCAAACCAAAAGTTTTTACCGTATCGTACTGCCTATCAGGATGCAATAGTTTAAGCCCTCCATGGCTAATGGAATCTACTAAGTACATTGTAAACTAAATTTCTTCGAATTTTTGACTGCTTCTTTATCCGTGTAAAGGGTAATACAAACGAATTAAGGATACGTTTGCTCTAAGCATCAAGGTCACTTTTTTCTAAAATTGCAATAAAAGGCAAGAGGACTATTTGACATTTTTTGTAAATTTAGAGAACGTGGATAAGTAACTTTAACTCGAATGTCGTCAACTTAAGACGATTCATCAGCTAAGGGAATCGACAAAAAATAATCTACCCACTCTGACTTGCTCTTTTCCCTTCTAAAAAATCGAAAAAATAAGTCCGTAGCGCGGCTATGCACTGATTTTTTCAATTCTTTAGAAGAAGAAAATAACTGCGCCATAATGGGTACCTTATTTATTGCCGATTCCCTTAGCTGATGAATTTGTCCCTTTCGTCATCAAGCATTTCAATTTAGAAGCTGATAGGAAATCAGCGTCTAAATCGTTAAGTTGACGACCTTCAACTTTAATTTGCTCGTCCGCTAATATATTTTTTATTTAAGGGACGAGGAAAAAAATAAACTATGTAAAATGAGATAGGTGTTTTTTTCTTCTTTAAGGCATGAAAACCGCGCATAGCCTACGCTACGTAAGGATTTTCATAACGTAGAAGAAGATAAAAAGACCAACTCAGATGCTTAGGTTATTATTTTCCTCGTCCCTAAAACACATCGAGCAATGAATAATCAATTGAAAACAACACTTCTTTGCTGCCTTTTGCCCATAATTAGTTGGACACAAAATGCCTTTACACTCGCTGAATCCTTAAGTTTGAAGAAGTATGAAGAAATTATTTACGCAGATAACTTACCAGTCATTTTAGATGCCTATGCTGGGGGAAGTGATTTCACTACGGAGGAGAAGGCACAAGTGGAAACGATAGTGGACTTTGCCAAAAATCCTTTTGGAGTAAAGATAGATGTTGCTACATTTCCAATAGAAAGTATAGCCACACTATTGCAAGCAATAGAGGCGAATGCTAAGCGAAAAGAGAAGGTATATTTAAATGAATACGAACTGGCTAGAGCATGCACACCTAGCCTTCCTGAACAGATAGATGTTTTTTTGGATAACAGTATTTTTTTTAGCGAAACAGATTTAGCCTGCTTTCAAGAAAAATATTTAGAGAAACATGGTCACACATATGATCCACCAGATCCATATTTGACGGAAACTCGCAGAGATTGGAGCGACGACGAGGGCTATGCTGCCCAATTCGTGCCGCCTGCACTTAGCTTACCCACTAAAATTATAGATGCTACTTCACAGTTTTTGGTGCTACGAGTGAAAGAGGAATTGTTACTCGCTTTCTTTAACGATTTCTTGGAAAAGATTCGGGAATCGAGGGAACTTACCACCCTTTTACCTAATACCTATTTTTTGCTCGAAAACAGCGATATTTTCAAAGCTCCATCTATGGGCGCAGCTTGGGTGACAGCTTTTGAAGAAGACCTTGAACAATTTCCACAGCAACTCGAACATCTACTCCTCACTACCCCCGAATATGCGGAAGTGCGCGGTGCAGCCAGCACCCAAATGTTTCTTTTGACTAGTGATATTTACCAACGTATCGAATCAGGAGTTGGACTAGATATATGGCAGTTGATAGAGGAGCATTACAGCCAATTTTCCGACTCAGAATTCTATCTGGTGCAATTGCTGGGTTTAGCCGATTTGGTGCGAGATAATCTGCGAAAACAAGCTACAGGAACTTGGTACACCGAAGCCGACCTGAATAAATTATTAAAGATGTCTAAGCATTCTGCCATCTATTTTGCGGGCTTGCTATATCAGCAAAATCGGGATATGTTCAAAAAAATAAGCGTACCTATAGCTGGGGAAAAAGTGCCATTACCTGAGGCATTGCAAGGCGATGCGGCAGAATTTATACGCGCTATGTATGGACTGCTGCGAGCGGGCAACAAACTGAATGCTAATTTTCAGAAAATTATAACAACTCAATCAGAAAATGCCGCTAATGCTGAAGAAACGCCAGAGGATAAGCGCGCTGTGGTGACTAAACTAGCCGCTAGTTTTTTTGATTTCTTGGATAAAACCACCACTTTTTTATACATCAAAGAGCCAACGGCTTTCCTCCATTCCGACTATAACCGCCTCTACAAACCCTTGGCCTTTGAAACCTTAGCTACCCTCGATGCGGCTTTAGAAAAAGACTATGGCAAACTTTTGATGCATTCCACGCAGCTTTTACAGCCTATAGTGGAAGCGCGCATTATTGCCTTAGAGCGTACACTAGTGGGTTTGCCAGATACGGAACAACGGAAAACACGTAAGCAAATCAAACGCTTGAATGAATTTATCAGAACCTACCTCTATTACGGTGGCTTCATCGTGGATGTGCTTTCCGCCTCCACTACTGATGAGGTACATTTTATTATTGATAAATATGCCGCGCCTGCACAGTCCTATCGCGTCAATCGGCAAAGCGATTTCAGCATGAACGTAGGGGCATATCCAGGTTTATATATTGGCTATGAACGCTCGGATAGCGCGCTAGATGATAGTCCCGTAACAGGCGTAACTGCACCTATTGGTCTGTCTTTGAGTTTGGGGAAGCAAAAGGTGGGTTTCCGTAAGCCAAGCAGTTCCATTTCCCTCTTTTTACCAATTATTGATATTGGTGCACCTTTTAGTTATCGCTGGCAAAATGATTCGACAGGTTTTCCTGCTAATCTTACTTGGCGGCAAATCCTCTCCCCAGGCGCGCATTTGGTATGGGGCTTAGGGGATACCCCGCTTGCCCTCACGCTTGGCGCGCAATACACGCCTGAACTACGGAAAGTAACAGAAACGAACTTAGAATTTCAAGCCAATGCATGGCGCGTAGGCGCAAGCCTAACGGTGGATATTCCTATTTTTTACTTGAAACGGTAATTTAGGGTGCAGGGCAAAAGTAATCGAGTGTACTTTTGCTCTGAGTTTTATCTTCATAAAACAGCTTATTAACCTTGTCTCACCAAACCAGGCGTTTTTAATGCCGTATCGTACTGCCTATCAGGATGCAATCGTTCATTGAATTGCTTTAAGCCCTCCATAGTTTCTGGTGCGAAAATAGAATCTAAAAACAAGCCCGCTTCAATGGTCAAGCCTTCTTCTAAAGGCAAACCGAAACCTCTGACGGCTGCTTCTTTATCCGTGCGAAGAGCAGGTTGAGGCAATGTACAAATGAATTGAGCTAATTCTAAAGCACGATCTAAAGATGTTCCTTTGGGTACAATTTCATTCACCAAGCCAATTCGATACGCTTCTTGTGCATCAATCACTTTGCCTGTAATAATTAACTCCATAGCTCTACCAAAACCCACGATTCTTGGCAAGCGTTGGGTACCGCCATCAGCCAGCCCAATATTCCAGCGGCGACAGGTAACTCCAAAAGAAGCATGTTCTTCGGCAATGCGCATATCCGCAAAACAAGCCCATTCCAAACCACCTGCATAAGCCACGCCATTGACCGCAGCGATGATAGGTTTGTGAATATCCGTCCAGCGTGTTGGGCCAAGTATACCAGGTGCTTTGCCTGCTCTATGCAATGCTTGTGCAGCAGGCTTAGTCGGAATCAATTCTTCCCCTCGAAGGGCAGCTTTTAAATCGCCACCACTACAAAAAGCCTTATCTCCTGCGCCAGTAATAATTGCCACCTTTAGCTTATCATTAGTTTTAAAATCTTGCCAAGCCAGCATCAATTCTTCATGGGTTTTTGGACCGACGCAATTCATTACTTCGGGACGATTAAATTTGATAATCGCAATTTCATTTTGGGTGCTGTAGTCTATTTGTGTGAATTTCATCTTTGTTTTTTATTCCGATACAAACTCAAAAAAATGTGTTGCATTTTCTAGCTGCAATACATCAAGAATCCAGCAAACTTCTGAAAAATCGGAAAAATCTAAGCCTCCGGACTTGATGGCTTCGTTCAGATAGCGTCCTTCTTCACCATTATATTGGTTCGCAGTATTGATAGCGAGTCGCCAAATAGAACGAATGCGTTGGTCTGTAATCAACTTTTCCATCGCCACCGCTTGCTCGCTTCTAAAGCCAGGGGTTCCATTTGCTAAGGCATTGCCGTCAGGAATCTTTTGGTAATCTGCGTTTGCCTTTACAAAGGCTAAGGCTGCTGGCGATGTCACTTTTTCATTCCAATCAGAATGCTGAATAATGTGGATACGTTCCGTTGTTTTGAAAGCTAGTTTTTCCTGCTGTATTTCCCGTACTAAGTCGGCTGAAAAATCAGACTGTCCTCCATCAGCAATCCAAATCGCTCCATTATTCTTAAGTGTTTCCAATGCTATTGTTTTAACGCGCTGCAATGCTTTCGTTTTGTCCTGATGAGCATCGCTCCAGTTGTTGCCGAATGCTAATTGCATGAGTTCGTTGGGCGGTACATAAAGCCCATCCTGTATACCATATGTACCTGCTACTGTGTGGTATTTAATATTGGAAAAGTCGGTATTGGTCAGCAATGTTGCCAAAGCTGCGACGGAATGTAAATCGTCCACATCGGTTTTAAAATCATATTGCGCTAGTAGCAAATCATGCTCCCAATCGAAGCCTTTTTCTTGCTCCGCGCTTGAATGGGTACTATTGCAAGCTAGGACGCTAGCTAATACGCTAGCTAATACGATCAGTAAAGTATAGACTGGATTACTCATTTTTAAATGCTTTCTGCTCTTTTATGAGGTGTTCAAGATATGGAGATTTTGAGATTTCCCTAGAAAAACACTAGTTATTTAGCTGAAAAGTATGGTCGTGGTCGGAGAATGAAAAAAACCGCCTCCAAATTCCTCGAATCCGCAATTAAGAAATGGGGCTTTCTTTGATTTTATTTTTCTTTCTGCTGATTTACCAAGAAAGAAGATTTTATCACAACCTTTAGTCAAAACTCGATAGCCATAAACTTGGTATAAGAGAACTACATCCTCCAAGCAGATACCCACCAAATTGTAAGTTCTTGCCATCTACCAATTGTCATCACTTTTTTTCAAAAAATACACCAAACTATGAGACAAGTACTGCAATTGCTACTCTTGACGATAGTATTAAGTATGGTAGCATGTAATCAAAAGACAAAGTCTGAATCCACCACCTATAAAGAAAAAGTCACTATTCCAGATGATGCTCTGGAATTCGAGGAAGACATCGAAATAGAGCCGCCAAGCTCAGCAGAACCCCCGCCACCACCATTTATTGAAGAAGTGCCTGAAGAAGAAATTGAAGAAGAAGAGTTCGTAGAATTTGTAGACCAAACTGTGGAGGCAGAAAGGCTCAAGGAGGCAAGACCACATTCATCAGTCCCGCCACCACCGCCACCACCGCCGAAGCCAAAAGCGGAGGAAAGAACATCCTGCTATAAGAAAAATGTGCCTTTGCATAAAACGCCCAATTGGAATACCGAAGAGTATACCCCTATAGAAGAAAACACCTTTCATGCAGCACTCCAAAAGCCGCTTTCTACCTTTTCTATTGATGTAGATAATGCATCTTATAGCAACTGTCGCCGTTTCTTATCGAGTGGTACAAAACCTCCTGCGGGAGCCGTGCGAGTAGAGGAATTTATCAATTATTTCGATTATGATTATCCACAACCAAAGGGAGATATTCCTTTTTCCATCACTACTGAAATCGCAAATTGCCCCTGGGCAGAAGGGCATCAGTTAGTCCATATTGGTCTGCAAGGCAAAGAGCTGCTTAAAACGGAACGCCAATCGAGCAACCTTACCTTCTTAATAGATGTATCAGGCTCTATGCAGCAGGAAAATAAATTGCCTTTACTCAAGCAAGCTTTTCGCTTATTGCTCCAGCAATTGGGGGCGAATGACCGTGTAGCGATTGTGGTATATGCAGGAGCATCGGGCGTAGTATTGCCTTCCACTTCTGTGAGTAATAAAGGAAAAATATTAGCCGCACTCGACCAACTACAAGCAGGTGGCTCTACGGCCGGTGCGGCTGGTATCCAATTAGCTTATCAGATAGCAGAAGAAAACCTACTGCAAGCAGGCAACAATCGGATTATTTTAGCTACCGACGGTGATTTTAATGTAGGGATGAGCAGCACAAGCGAGCTAGTGGATATGATGAAAGAAAAACGGGAAAAAGGTATTTTCCTATCGGTGCTTGGCTTTGGCATGGGCAATTATAAAGACCATCGTATGGAGCAAATTGCTGATAATGGCAATGGGAATTATGCTTACATTGACAACTTACGCGAAGCAAAGAAAGTCTTTGTAAACGATCTTACTGGAACACTCTTCACTATTGCTAAGGATGTGAAAATCCAAATCGAATTCAACCCTGCTAAAGTGAAGGAATATCGCCTAATTGGGTATGAGAACCGCAAATTGCGCGATGAAGATTTTAATAATGACAAGAAAGATGCTGGGGAATTGGGTGCAGGACATACGGTTACGGCTCTCTACGAAATCATTCCTACGAACTCGGATAATACACTTGCAACTTCCGTTGATGACTTGAAATATCAAACGCAAACTATCTCTGATGCCGCCCAACAATCTAAAGAGTGGATGACTGTAAAATTACGCTACAAAGCCCCTGATGGTAATACGAGTAAATTGCTCACAAAAATCCTAGAAGGCAATCCTACAAAATGGGAAAAGAGTTCTGAAAACTTCCGCTTTTCAGCAACCGTAGCGGGTTTTGCCCTGCTCCTTCGCAATAGTGCCTACAAGGGGAACTTGACTTATAGCCAAATACTAAACTGGGCAAAACAAGCACGCAGCAAAGATGCACATGGCTACCGTACTGAATTTGTGGATTTAGTAGAACTAGCAGCAAGTACACAAACTGCGGCTAATGCTGGACGCTAAGTAGAGATTTTAAAACAGCTTCTAACAAATGTCAAGGTTTTATCGATTAAAAGGGTGCTATTGCCCCGAAATGCAAAAGCTATGTTAAGTCTAAACGATTTCTTCGTGGAGCGTTTGGGCTTTTTTATGTTTGTAGAAATTTTTAAAAATTTAGAATAAACTATGCGAAATTTATTGTACGTAATAGCTGTATTGCTGATAAGTATGCCAGTAATGGCTCAGACAGAAACTAGCGAAACAACAGAGGAAACAAGCGCTACCACAGCACGTACTGCGGCAAGTGTATATAATGAAGCTGCGGGTAAGATGCGATTGAAAGACTATGCGGCTGCCTATCCTCTATTTGAAGAGGCTATCCGAATGGCAAATATCAATCCAACGGATTCCACCAATATGAAAACGCTTCGTTTGGCTAATAAAAATGGTGCTAGAGCAGCTTATGGTTACTCTAACGCACTTTACAAAATACCAAAATATGATGAAATGCTAACGGTAGCAACGCGCGGTACGGAAATGGATGACGATTACTTTGCGAACTATGTGAATATAGCTAGAGCGCATGAAAAGTTAGATAATAAAAAAGAAGCTGTAAATGCTTACTTAAAGGCTGCTACCTTCTCGGAAGAAGCAAAGCGTCCAGAAGATAAGACAGCTTCCTTATATCGAAAAGCGTTTTATAAGTTATACAAGGATAAAAATTTTGATGCCATTTTGAAAAAAGTAGCAGAGTACGAAGGTGCGTTAGCAGTAGCGGATATTAATTATTATGTCGCTAAAGCACATGCATCAAAAGGAGCTACGGATAAAGCAATTACCCACGCGGCAAAAGCTGCCGAGCAAGGCAAAAATGCAAAATCACTTGGCAAGTTTAACTTCTATCTAGGTGATTTATATAGAAAAGCAACTAAAGTCGATAAGGCATTGGAAGCTTATAAACAAGTACCAAAAGATAGCAAATATTATAGTCAAGCACAATATAATATCACAAAGCTACAGAGCTAAATGAATATACTATTGTATCAACTTTATCGGCTTATTTGACCAACGAATAACTGGAAAATAAACTGATAGAGTTGATACTTATTTATGGATTGATGCACTAGGGAAAGGAACCAAAGAAGAAATAGTCTTAAACACCTCCTCAAGCTGCTGTAACAACCAAATTGAGCCGCTGAACAACTCGAATTGCTTACAAATCAGCTAATAACATGCTCTGGATTTGTGTGGACATAAGGTTTTTTCTAATTTTGCAATTCTATTTACAAAAGACTTAAACTGACATTATTGCTACATATCAGATTTCTAATCTGAAGAGAACAACCTATTAAAAGAAAATAACAGGAACTATGCAAGTAACAAAAACTTGTATTTGAGCGTTCAATTACTTATTGAACTTCAAGCTGTTAAGATGAAAGGGCTTATTAGTTTTAGCGAAAATAAAATTACTTTTGAAGGCGGTTGCTGTCTGAAAAAAGTTAAGGCATAAGCTTAAATTCGCTGAACTAATTGAATAATTATTGATATCCGTGCTTTTTTGAGAACATTTGTAGGGAGAAATCATACCTTCCTACAAAAGGTACTTTAGAGACATTCTTGACGAACAAATACTTGACATTACATGAAGACGAAGTTAGTACTTTGGGGAAAAAATGCAGAAGAACAAAGAGTTTTAACTGCAATTGAGTTGAAAGCAAAAGAGAACAAAGTAGGTATTTACATATTTCCTACAGCTGTTGCTACTGATGATTTCGCAAACGAATTAATGCAGAATTGGCGCGATGGAAAAGAAGTAGCTTTTCCAGAAGGCTATGAGTATAGCGAGCGCGAATTATCCGTTACGGAAAGTATACTACCAGAAGGCATTGCCCTAGAACGCTCTGATCTCCTGAGCCGTGCCCAAACGGAATGGCATTTTGTGGTGCTTTCATCAAAACTACATGATGTATACCAATCAGAAGCTCAAGAAATAAAAGATAAGATAAATAAGCTGGACACCTACGACTCCCAAGTATGGGATCAGTTGAAAGGATTTTGGGGCAAAGTACAGGAGCAGGTGAAAGAGCAAAATCTTTTCCGAGAGCATGCTGATTCGCTGCGTGGTGTGATAGATGGTTTGTTCAATGATCTGAAAGGCCTTCGTACGCGGATGGAGTCCGAATTCCAATCGCGCTCTAAAGAAACCGCAGGGCAATTTTCTGAAATGCTCGATGGCGTAGAAAAACGCATCGGAGAAGGCACACGCCTCTCATCCGTATTTGAAGAGTTGAAGGGGATTCAGCGTAAATTTAGAGATGCTAAATTTACCCGCGAAGATCAGACCCGTATTTGGAAGCGTCTAGATAGCGCATTCAAAGCGGTGAAAGAAAAGCGGTTCGGCCCAGATGCAGCTAAAGACAATACGGCAATGACACGCCTCACACGCCGTATGGAAGGCTTAAAGCAAGCTATTGTCAGAATGGAAAAATCCATTCAGCGCGATGTGGATGATTTAGAGTTTCAGCAGCGCAAAATTGAGCGTACTGATGGGCAGTTGGAGTCACAAATTCGTCAAGCAAAAATCAAGATGATAGAAGAGCGCGTTCGTTCTAAGAAAGAACGCCTAGCAGATATGCGTAAGACCGAAACGCAAGTACAAAAGCAAATAGAACGCCAAAAAGTGCGCGATGATAAGCGTAATGAGCGTGAAAAAATAGAAGAAGCAAAGAAAGCAGCACAGGCAAAAATTCAAGAAAAAATGGATGCTGCTGCTGCTGAACGCCAAAATGATGAAAAGCTTTCTAAAGCTGCTGCCGCACTAAAAGGCAAAGAAGCAGTTGCCGCTGCACCAGCAGTTGCTGCCGTAGTAGCTGCTGCTACAGAAACAACTGAAACTGCTAAAGAGGAAGTAAAAGAGGCAACAGAAACAGTACAAGAACCAGTCGCTAAAGTAGAAGAGGTAGTTGCGGAAACAACCGCAGAAGCTACTGAAACGGTCGAAGAAACCCTTGCTAAAGTAGAAGAAGCTACGGAAGAAACATCCGCTGCTCCTGAAAGTGAAGAAAGTTTGCTCGGCGCAGTAGGCACTATGGTGAGCGAAACCATGACTGATATGGTAGATACTGTGAAAGCAGTAGCGACTGTAGTAGGCGACAAAGCAATGGAGGCAATGGGTATGGATGAGGATAGTGCAACTGCTACGGCTGAAACCGCTGAGGAAACAGCTACGGAACAAGCAGCAGAAATACAGAAAGTAACAGCAGAGGCAGAAGCCAATGCAAGCAATAAGATACAAGAAGAAATGGAAGCAGCGGCAGAAGTCCGCGAAGAAGAAGCTTCTAAAATAGAAGAGTTAGCAACGAATGGTCTAGCTACGCTGAAAGAAAAAGCAAGCGAAGCAGCAGCCAAAGTTGCTGAAACGATATCCGATGCAGTAGAAAGTGTAAAAGACGCTACTGAAGGATAACACCTGGTTTTTTTTATGACTTAAAACCTCCTATGTCTGCCATAGGAGGTTTTTTTGTGCCTAATACCGAAACTCCCATACCAATCCAAAGAAGAAGGTACGCAACTGATAATAATCAAAACCTAACTTAGAATAATCCGCATTATGCAAAGCCTCCCGTTCGTTTTGACGATTGAGCAAATTGGTGACGCTTGCAAATGGAATCAAAGCCGATCGCTTCATTGGAATATATCTACTCACACTGATGTCTATGCGATGGTAGTTATTGTAAATATCGCTGTATAGATTGCCAAAAATAGGTTCATAAATACCCACCAACGGACTCGCCTGACTCGCTACAATAGGCGTATACGATATTCCTGGTCGGCTAGTGTACATCAGCGAGGCGGAAAACAATTTCGGATGATTAAAAGACAGGGCAGCTTTTAGGAAATACGAAAAATCTAATTCGCCACGATAAGCTTCGTCTTGTATAAATTGGTCTTGTTGCACAAAGGCATTGGATATGGAAAAGCGGATATATTTCTGTAAGTCTTGCTCCCAAAATGCTTCCAGACCAAAGGTGTTTACCCTATCCGCAGAAGTAAAATCAGAGAGCAAACGATTGCCTGTTTCATGCTTATAGTAAATAGCCGCTTTCAAGCTCGTTCTACCTCGTTGATAAGCGTAATCTAATGCAACTTGCTGGCTTTGTAGCAGCTCAAATCGCTGTGCAAAAAAGTTGGGTGTGCTGTAATTATGGTATTGCCCACCACTTAGCAGTACATGATGCCGAGGATTCGGCTGAAAGCGCAATCCCGCTTGCATGCTCCAAAAAGAGGCTTGTGCTTGCACAGGAATATTGCTCCGAATACCCGATGATAGCGACCACGCTTTATTCAAATCCCAATGAGCATAGGCGTAGGCTTGTATATCGTGTTGCGTCAGTTGATTGCTGTTGTAAAAATTGGGCGCATCCGAAGACCAAGCATAGTAAAAACTAGGGATGCTATCTTTAAAGTCATAGTCTCTGTAATTGTGGGACGCTCCAATTTGCACATTTACAGCATCATTTAGGAAGTGTTTATAGTCAATGCTCGTATAGGTTTCGTTAGTTGTACTGCGCGAGTCTAAGTTGCCAAAAGTCGCACTTTCTTTTGCGTAATTCGTGCCATTACGGAAATAAAACGCACCTTTTTCCGTGAGATGCGTCAAATTGCTGACAGTGAATACGCGTTTATTCGTACTCTCAAAATTATCTGTATACGCGAATATTTCTGCGGCAATATCCGAGTGTTCATCAATGCCGTAAGCAAAGGAATTGAAAGTCGTTTTATCATTGATGCGATAGTGAAAATTTACGCCTGCATCTTTGGTGCGAAAATTATTGATTTGGGGCAAAGCCGCTTCCTGAATCCCTGTGAAGGCTTCCGAAAACTGCACATTACCGTAGGCTTGCACAAAGGCATCTTTACCTAAATTTTGACTCCAAAACACGCCCGTACTCGCTAGTGTAGCTGATATATTCAAGCGATTTTGTTCTAGTTGTTGCGTGGTATTGATTTCCACTAAACCCGCGCTCGTATTGCCATAAGTCAAGGGAGGATTGCTGGCATAAACATATTGCCGTTCAATAATTTCTGGATTGAACAAGCTGAAAAAGCCTTGATTATTCAACTGACTCGCTCGCACGGGCTTATAAATCGGTACGCCATTGAGTACCACCCGCGTTCTATCGGGCGCGCTGCCCCGTAGCGAAGGATTTGCCGTCTCATTCGCTGTAGTAGAAGCAGGCAGAGCAGTAATTGCTTTCAATGGGTCAGCTTGTGCCACGGGATTCATATAAATATCCAAGCGCGTTA
This sequence comes from Saprospiraceae bacterium, assembly GCA_020629845.1. Taxonomy (GTDB): domain Bacteria; phylum Bacteroidota; class Bacteroidia; order Chitinophagales; family Saprospiraceae; genus JAAUTG01. The sequence continues at coordinate 16,364 of JAHDCQ010000081.1, forward strand.
GTTGTGTCACCGCGAATTGCTCTGAAATCGGGTTCGTTGCCTTTACCGTTATCTCGGATAGGCTCAAGGCATTGGTATTCAATTGCACTTGTATAGCTTCCTTCTTGGCGATAGTGCTTAAAGGGCGTTCTAGCGTTTGATAGCCAATGAAAGAGATAAGTAAAGTGTCTTGTAAGTCGCTTGTTGCTAAGGTGAATTTGCCATCGAAATCTGTGGTTGTACCTTCCGTTGGTGCATTTTTACAGTAGACATTCGCAGCAAATATGGCTTCTCCTGCCGCATCTACCACCACTCCACTAAGGCGCGTTTGAGCGTAGATGTTAGTAATAAATAAGCAGCTAAGGATAAAGAGAAACTGTTTCATCGGTGTGATTTTTTATTGAACCATGTAAATACAATGATTGAATGTGTGAATGAAATCTATAATTATTCACTCATTCACTCATTCACTCATTCACCATTCTTTCATGCACTCATTGTATTTACATGGTTCAAAATTTTAAATCAGTTTAGTCGCCAACTGACTAATCATATAGCTATTCGGGAACTGCTCATTCGCTGCTTTGAAGTGTGCTTTAGCTTTGTCTAAATTTCCTTTTTTGATATACCACTTTATGAGTATCTCATAGGCTTCTTCCTTCCCCCACGATGGTAGGTATTCATTGGGTACTTTCTGTACTGGCAATTCGATGGCTTTTAGCAAATATTTCTCTACTTCCTTGCCACCGCCGTATTTTTCAGGGGTGTAGTAGTCATTATTGCCTGCCACGAAATGGGCGCGAATATTCTCCCCATCAATAGCTAGAGCATTCTGCGCGTTTTTTGAAATTTCTCTGGATAAAAACATCGCACGCATACCCTTAAACTGAATACTAAAGCCTTGCAACATACTCAGGAGGGCGTAATCTTCGGAGTTCTTTTGCTCCATCGCCTTTAGCCAATCAATGCCCTTGTCCACCGCCGCTTCGGATGCCTTACTATCTTCATTTTGAATATGGAAAATAGCCGTATAGAACTGCAAATAGGCGCGCCAATACTGAATCAGATTTTGCTCTTTCGTTTCGTAGAGCGTTGTCAATTCTTCGCTAATTTTTTGCATCTCTTCCATTTTATTCGATACCATTGCCTGTGCGAAAGCAGATTGGATGCGTCCCTGTATACCTGCTAGGGAAGGTTCCGTGATAGTAGCCTGTTGCGTTTCGTAGCTCACTACTTTTGCAAAATTGATAGGTTCTGCGCTGCTGCCACAAGCAACTGAAAAGAAGAATACAAAAACGAGTGATCGTAACATTGTTTATAGTTTTAAATTAGTTTATTTTTTAAACTAAAATGATAAAAAAAATCAACCTTTAGAGCGCGTCGAAAAAACAATTAGGGAAAGTGAATTTTCAATTATCCATTTTCAATTCCCCAAATATTTCTTAATCGCATTCACATAGGTATCAAAAGCCTCCAGACCCTTTGGCGTAATTTCCACCGCCGTATGCTGATAATTATTTTGATGCCCTTTCTTAATGCTGATATAGTTCGCCTCTTCTAGCTTTTTTAGTTGTATGCTCAAGTTGCCTGAAGTAGCTTTGGTCAAGTCCTTCAGTTCATTAAAATCCGATGCTCCATTCGCTACTAAGTAGGAAATAACAGCCAAACGCAATTCGGAATGTATAATTGGATTTAATTTCTTTAGCACACTATCTGTATTTACTTCGTATGTTGTTTTCGGTGATTGCTCATCAGCATCAAGCCTGGAATTAAGATGCCTACTACTGCTGCAATGCCCATCAGCAAAGGCTGATATTGCCAATCTACAAAGAAACTTCCAAAACCTGTTAGATTGAGTAAAATGCCCGCTATCAATAAAATTCTACTATTCAATATGCCGCCCGCAATGGTGGTAGCTATACCTATTAGTATGAGGATAATCGGAATCAAATGCAGTCTTAAAATATTGGCAAAACCAAAGCCTAGTATTAATACATTCAAGGAAATGACTATCCAACTAATAGAAATCATTTTGCTTACCTTATTGCTTTGGCTAGACTGCTTTTTGCTATAATACCACCAAGTGAATAAGCCACCTAAAGGCATCAGGAAGTAAGGGTAAAAATTGATAGCATGGTAGCCGTCGCGTAATAAAAAGAACTGACTAAAGGCTGCCGACGCGGTCAAGAAGCCCCAAAAGACATAAATCAAACCGTCTTCTTCAAATTGGGATTTTGCCTCCTGTATTGCCTGTGTGATGATTTCTAAACTCCGCTCAGGCGTTAGATTATCCGTATTCATTCACTGATTACTTTGATTC
>JAHDCQ010000495.1 GCA_020629845.1 Saprospiraceae bacterium
CTTAGTGTTTTGTTTTGCCCTTAATAGATTTTGAAAAGTGTATTTGAATCGTTGTATCTTTCTAAAAAGGAATGCTTGATTTTTGGTGGTTATGGAGTAGGTAATGCGATTTATTGGTTTTTCCGATGGCACTATTTTTTTAAAGCAGAGGCACCTTTGGATAAAGTGCCTCCACATATTTTGTGTTTTACTTATTCATCGCGCCTCGAATCAAGCCAATAATCGCCATAACGATACCGCCGCCAACGCCGCCACTTGCTACGCTACCAAGAATACTAGCAATATCCATTCCACCAGTCCCCATGTTCATACCAAGTAATCCAAGTGCTTGACCACCAAGCCCTCCGCCAAGAATACCTGCTAGAGAGTTTCCTAATGTTCCTAATGAACTACCCTTCATTAATGAGCCTGCTAGATTTCCACCAACAGCACCGCTAATCAACTGAATAATTAATGGCAACATAATTTAAAAGTTTTGTTTTGATAAAAAATAAATGCGATGATAAACCGAATATTTTGGGTTATCATCTGCAAATAATCATAAATTCGGAATAATATTAAAGATTAAAAATCAATAACCAAAAAAAATTTGCTTTTTTTATTATTTAATTTGATATATGCTTGTCTTTTTGTACAGCAATCTATTGTCCATATATTAGCTGCAACAGCGTTGCATGGATTTTGCTTTACATTTGCTGCGATATTTAGACACAACATAATATGAAGCAACAAGCATTATTCTTATTATTCTGTTTCCCCATATTCGTTTTCGGGCAAAGCATTCGCGGCGCAGTAATGGACGAAGCAGGCAATGACCTCATAGGTGCAAATGTGCAATGGTTGGATACAAGCATTGGCACAAGTACAGATGCTATGGGGATGTTTGAAATCAGTATGGAAGCTATTACAGACACACGTCTAGTGATAAGTTATGTGGGCTATGCTTCGGATACGGTACTGATTGAGGCACAAGCTGTGATAGTAGTGCAACTCCGCGATCAAGCTACCTTAAACCAAGTAGAAATAACTGCTCGTGAAAGTGGTTCGTATATTTCCACCCTGAATCCTGTGAAAACAGAAACCCTTACACAAACCGAACTCGGCAAGGCAGCTTGTTGCGACCTAGCAGGCTGTTTCGAGACACAAGCCAGCGTGAAAGCTAATACTACCAATATTGTCACCAATGCTAAAGAGCTTCGCCTGCTAGGACTTTCAGGTGTTTATAATCAGGTTTTGATTGATGGTTTACCTTTGATCCAAGGCAATACCTATACGTATGGTGTGAGTACTTTTCCAGGCACTTTGGTAGATAAAATTCATATTTCAAAAGGGGCGAACTCGGTCGTACAGGGTTTTGAAAGTATCGCTGGACAAATTAATGTAGAACTCCGCGAGCCTACCGATAGTGATAAGTTGCTCCTGAATGCTTATATGAATAGTTTTTTGGAAAAGCAATTCAATATCAACTATACCAAAAAATGGGAAAACTGGAGTATGCTCTTAGCAGGACATACTACCCAAGCTGCCAACAAATTTGACCGCGATGAGGATACCTTCTTAGATTTGCCACTACTCACACGCTACACCTTATATAATAAGTGGCAATATGGCAATGCTCAAGATGAGGGTTGGAATACTCGTATTGGTCTGCGCTACGTAGATGAAGAACGTGTAGGCGGGCAGTGGTCATTCACTTCTGATAGCGATAAAGGGACTAGGAATAGCTATGGGCAAGTCGTTCATTTTTCGCAGCCTGAAATTTATACCAAAACGGGCTACCGCTTCAACGATAAGCAGCAAGTAACACTTTTGGCTTCAGCTATGCGACATGAACAGGATGCTTACTTCGGCACGACGCATTATGAAGCAACACAACAAAACGCTTACGCTAATCTACAATTAGAACAAGCATGGAAAGGACATCGCCTCACTACAGGTTTGAGCTATCGCGCTAACCATACAGAGGAGAAAATTGACTTTGGTCAAAATTTGCTAGAACGCACCTATGCAGGTACGCAGCTAAAAGAGGAAAATATAGCGGGTGTTTTCGCAGAAAATGTCTTCAATTTCGATGCTCAAAACCTCACTCTAATCACGGGTTTGCGCTTAGATAAGCATAATACCTTTGGTTGGTTTGCTACGCCGCGAGCGTTACTTAAATATGATATTTCAGACTTTACTACAGCGCGCATTTCGGCAGGTAAAGGTTGGCGTACGATTAATCTGTTTAGCGAAAATGTGAATCTCCTAGCCAGTTCGCGAAATGTGCTTATTGCCGACAACTTGCAGCCAGAAGAAGCTATTAATTATGGTATAAACCTCACGCACAAAACCTATGCGGATGCTGTAGAGACACAATTCAGTATAGATTTTTATCGTACAGAATTTCAAAATCAAATCTTTCCAGACTACGACAGCGACGCGACAAAAGCCTACATCAATAACTTCACAGGCGAGAGTGTGAGTAATAGTTTTCAAGCTGAAATGAAACTGCTCTTTATGGAGCAAGTGGAGACGAAACTTGCTTACAACTATCTAGATGTCTATCGCATAGTAAACGCTGATAAACAAGTACTGCCGTTTAATTCTAAGCATCGTGTAGTAGGCGTACTTTCTTATACACATCCTAGCCAAGATTGGCACGCCGATTTGAATGTACATTGGCATGGCAAGCAACGCTTGGTAAATACAGCTAATAATCCTAGCGAATTTCAAATAGCTGATTATTCCGAGCCTTATTATCTAAGCAATATAAAGCTGACAAAGACTTGGAAACGCTTTGAACTCTACACGGGCTGCGAAAATATCTTTAATTTCCGTCAGGAACGCCCGATTTTGAGTTGGGAACAGCCTTTTGGTCGCTATTTTGATACGGCAAGTGTGTGGGGACCCACGCGCGGACGAGAATTTTTTCTTGGCGTGCGTTTTTGGGT
>JAHDCQ010000496.1 GCA_020629845.1 Saprospiraceae bacterium
ACGCCGAGATGATTGCGGTGCCGTAAAGCGATGTAATAATCATCGGGTAAAATATTTTTAAAGCTCACGAAGGATGTACCATTAGTATCTACTATATCGCCATCGCGTTGCAAGAGTGCAGCCCTTGAGGATTGGATGATGCTTGGGTCATGTTTATCGCGTAATTCTACCAATACCCAATCCACGATAGCATTATTTCCTGTTACACTCAGTACGGTGGAAGAAAGAATTGCCGCACCTTGATTTTGCATTTTCTGTGCGCCAGTAGCAGAGTAAGGTTCACTCATAGGCACTAATCCATTTGTCCGAAGATTATCCGACATTAATCCGCTACTAAGCGGGCCTTGCAAAAAGGCTTTGATATTTACATCCAATTCGGTGCTATTGGCAATAGTCCAAAGAAAACCAAAGTCTGTTACATTTTCGATTGCCAACCAATCACCTGTTTGGTCTTCTGCATCATGTCCCTCGATGTCCCAGCCGATACCGTCATTTTTCCAAAGCGTGATTTGACCTTCTGAATTGCTAATGGCTTCTGCATCGAAATAGTGCAGTTTGAGTTGTGCGTTGTAGGTATTTGGCGCAGCAGTAGGGAAAATGTCATAGGTGCGTTCTACATTCGTGCCGATAGGCATGGTCTGTGGCAAATGTCCTCGCCGAATAACTGTCCAACCCAAATTATCGAAAGAAGTGATTTCTGCACCGATATTGCCTGGATTTTGTGCAAAAGGAGCATTTAAATCCAAGCTTTTCACCACTTCCCCACCGAAATAACCGACGATACGCGAATCCTCTGTTTCATTATCCAAAGTACCATAATCCGTACCAAGTGTGAGGGTGAAACCATTTAGGTCAAATAAGCCACTCGAAAAATGCAGTGTACGTTCCAAATCAGTATGCTGCTCCAAGTATATGCCAGCAATGCCGATTTTATCTAGGTAAATATCATAGAAATTGCTGTAGCTTGAGCCGCTAATTCTATTCCAGTTAGCCCCTCGAAATATGAATTCGCTGTAGGCTGCATTTAGTGTACCATCATTCACGAAATCCATCTCCTCAAGCACCACACGCGGACTGCCATCAAGCGTAAAGTATGCGCCACTGCCAATAGTAAAAGTGCTTTGAGCTTGTGTTCCTATTATAAAAAGCAAGGATGCGATTTGTAACAATATTGTTTTCATAACAGTTGGTTTTTAGTAGGCTCTGAAATAAACTTTCCCGATAAAATCTGCTGAAGTAATTAGCTGATTATCCGAATCAAAAGCAACTTTTTCTCCGAAGCGATCGCCAGTACTTGCTCCAGGGTAATTATATTCATAATTAAACTCCCAGTAAGGATTTACGAGGTTCGTAACGCGATAAAAACTCAGTATTTTACCTCGTGCGGCATTGCTATAAGGCATACCAACAAGTAGTTTATTTGCCTGTTCATCCAAAGCAACACTATAGCCAAAGCGATCATCTGATTTGCCTGCCGGGTCGGTGATTTTACTTTCTACCCAGCCGCCATTTTCCTCGTACACGTATACCGCCCCCTGGTCTATTTTATTAGCGACCCGATGCCAGGGTGCACCTACAGCCACTCTAGTATAACTCGAACTTCCTATAGATACTGACCAACCAAAGCTGTCTTCTGAGTTTCCATCGCTAGAGGTAAGCGTAGTGGTAAGACTTGCCGTAGTAGGACTGATGAAAGTATAGACAAAGGCTTTTCCTTGTTGGTAGTTTGCTCCTGCATCAGCCTTCCACGCGCCTACTACAAATTTATTATAAGCTATATCCACGCTTGCACCATAATAATCATTACCATTAAGAGAGGCTTCTGTGATTTTTAGTTCCATAGCAGAAGTAGTGCCTGGATCATAAGAATAAAGATATACCGCGCCTTGATCAGTATTTCCTGATACATCCGCGTCGGGTGCACCTACCAAAATTAATTCGTATGTATTCGTTCCATAATAGGTGTCCATAGCAATAGCTCTTCCAAAATTATCGCCCGATACACCATCCGAAGAGCTAAGAATTTTACGCTCTGGGAAGCCCGTTGCCCACTCATAGAGATAGGCTTTATTTGCCCCTGGTGCACCTACAGTAATATAATTACCATTGGTGGCAACGCTAGAGCCAAAGTAGTCACTTGCCACTCCATCCGAAGCAGTAAGTGTATGTATTTGCTGCCACTCGCCTGCTACTTTTTCGTATACATAAGCTGCGCCCTTATTAGAATTGTGATTAAAAGCACCAATTACCGCTTTGTCACCATCCACTGCTATGCTGCTACCAAAGGAGTAATTATCTGCATTCGTTACAGGCGTAATCGCTGAATATTGATCGCTTACCGTAGCTAAAGGCAGCCAATTTACGCCATCGAACATATAAAGACTACGCTTTGAAGTATCAAACACCAGAAGCCCTGTGGCGGGATTGCTAATAGCAGCGCGTTCCGTACTTGTCATGCGCGGAAGAATAAAGCCTTTGGTATTCGATTCGACATGAAGCATCGCACTTGGGTCGGCGGTAGTGCCGTCGTCATTGATGCCTGCGTTTTGTGCTAGTAGCGTAGAACATAGAAATAGGGTTAATACCAGTAGTACTGTGTTTGTTTTCATTTTCATTGTTTTAGGAAAGGAGGGAAAAATCGCTTTCTCCCTCCAAATAATTGTGTATTAATACACCTTGCTAGTTATGCTGAATCAGCCATGTTTTCATTAGATGTAAAAAGGTCTGGACAAGTGTGTATTCTAATTGCTGACACAAATATAGATTTGTTGTATATGTTGGAGTTTAACTTATGTTGCAGAAGTTTGTACTTATGGGTGATTTAGATTTTTAGAGCGTTTCTAAGAGCAGTACACTTTTTTTATGGCAGCTTCCATTAATTGATTCAAGTGAAATTTTTGAAGCTTTAAAAGAATCTATTTATCAG
>JAHDCQ010000497.1 GCA_020629845.1 Saprospiraceae bacterium
AGCACATATAAGTCCAAATCGCCATCATTTTCCATATCGAAAAAAACAGCTTGCGTGCTGCGCGAGGTGTCGGCAATACCATAGCTTTCGGCTACTTCTTCAAACTTAGGTTCGCCTGCTTCGGTGAAGCCTTGATGAAGATACAATTCATTTTTGCGTACTTCGGGATTGAAGGTACTGCCTGAGTAGCAGACATAAATATCGAGTAAGCCATCTTGGTTAATATCCACAATGGTGCTGCCCGTAGCGAATTTATCGGCAGAAGCAACTCCAGCCGCTTGGGTAACTTCTTTGAACGAAAAATCGCCTTCATTGAGGTAGAGGGCATTGGAACACGCATAGCCTGTAAAGAACAAATCGGTCAAACCATCAGCGTTGAAATCGGCTGCGGATATGCCCGAACCATTAAAGATGTATTCATAGGTCCAAATGAAGTCTTCGGGTGTTTCTTTGGTGCGGTTTACAAAATCAATGTCTGTGCGTTCTGCATCTAGGAGTTGGAAAAGGGCTTGATTTTCTTGTGTAAACAGAAAAAGACCACTAAACATTAGGCAGGATAAAAGCAGAATTTTCTTTTTCATATTAAACCTAAAAATGACAAAGGAGGACGTGCTTACACAGGGTGTAGGACAAATTTCCCAAATCGCATGATTTATCCCAATGGAACGTGTTCCATTGGATGGGAAAAGGGATTTTTGTCCTACACCCCTTACACACTACCTCCTTTGGATTTATAATTTTCTCACTTACAAAATTACTTCACTATGAGTTTTCGATACTCTACGCTCGCGCCAATACTAGTCTTTACAAAATAAGTACCCGCGATAAGCGAGCCAATATCCAAACGCACATAGTTGTTGCCTTTTTCTAAATTTGCTACGCGCTCTTGCATTAGTTGGCCGCCTACATTGAAGATTTGCAATTGGACATCCTGTGCTTGCGATAGGCGTACTTCCATAAAAGTAGCTTGGGCATTAGAGGCAGGATTGGGGGCTATCTTTCCTACATAAGCTGCATCCTTATCAATTAAACTAGCCGTAGCTATATCCGAATAGGCGTGCGAGCCATCAAAATCCATTTGCTGTAAGCGGTAATAGTAGATTTGGTTTGGCTTCGCATCCAAATCTATAAAGCTATACCGTTGCTCTTCTATAGTAGTGCCATTTCCGTCTATCCAGCCGATTTTTTTAAATTCCTTCCCGTTTTCGCTACGCTCTATATTGAAGCCGTAGTTGTCTACTTCGGTTGCCGTGTGCCAGTTGAGTGTGATTTTTCCATCTGCAGCTTTCGCAACGAAACTGACTAATTCCACAGGTACAAGGGTGCTACAATCACCTATAGTTGCCATATTGTCCTCATTGATATCTAAACCTGAGCGCGCTGGGTCTACACTCACATTACCATCAGCATCTATCTCTAAATAAACGAAGCCATAGTTATAGTCCCCGTCGCCGTCTAAATCACAGCGCACTCCTATGTAGCCAGCAGTAGAAAAATCCCATTGTGTAGCACCGAAACCACCACCTGCTAATGTGGCTAGCATATAGTTAGAATTAGGAATATTAGCTCCAGTAGCTTGCACGAAAGATTGTGTAGACAAATTGACACCAGTACTTAGGTTTGCTACATTTGGTCCAGAAGAAAATCCATTGTAAGGCATACCTGAAGGCACTACCACTCCACAATCAGGACGATTATAAACCGTAAAGAAGACAAAGCCTCCTTGGTCAAAACGGAAGTCTCCATAACCATCGCCATCGAAATCCATGCTGTAAATGTTGCCCGTTTGTCCAGGAGCAGGAGTGATGGCAACATTCCCACATTGTGCTAATGCCGCTTGTGGTGTTAATGCTGTTAAAGGTGCTAGAGCAAGGGCTGGTAAAGCGCGCTTTGCTTGTGGAAAAAGGGATTGTCTACAATAGCTTTTTAGGCGTACCTCCAACGGATCACGGCTATTCTTTTGCATAATAGTAAAGAGTTGACTGCTAGTAGTATGATTGCAACTAGTGAAAAAATAGTGCCTATTATTTGATGCCAATCAAGTTAATAAGCCCTTAGTACATTCTTTGTTACGAAAAGTAGTATGTGGTGAATTTTTTGTTTGAGCAAAAAAAATAGAAGGTTGTAATAATTAGATACGCTGACTTTATAGATTTGGGAAATGGTTTATGAGTACGATTTAACATAAAGGTAAAAAAATATTTAATTACTAGGTAATACTTTGATCATTTTTTAGTTTTTCGGTTCTCTTTAAGCAACTGTTTTACAAGCTCTACTTCTTTTCCTATTTCCCTCTTTTTTTCGTCTATTTCTTGATTTTTTTTCGCGCCGTAACTCGGCTATACAAGTAATAGTGCATTAACCCATAAGTACCCTAAATTGTTGGTAGGTATTTATGGGTTGATGCACAGCGAGACTCAATTTCTAATTGTAATCCCCAAGTTTCTTCTACTATATTTAGAGGATAGCCTTTTACCCCTTTCGCTCTCGCCATTTCGTCAAAATAGCCTTTTCTCTTTGCATAAAAGAACGTTCGCCAGCAAGTATATTGTCTCTTCTTTCTTTAGCAACGGCATCCGAATACCACCACTCCTTCGTCGCTCGGACGGTTTCGGATAAAGGCCTGAATTGAAGACCTGCTTCAATAGCTTTCGTGTTATCACTTTTAGACATACCTGCATATTCTGGCAACTGAATCACCCAGGGTTGAATGCCAATGACTCCATTTTCTTTTAAAAACGCCAACTCATCAATTTGCACATAATTGACGGGAGAATTATAACTCGCATGAATGCCATGAATAAAGGCATTAGTCGTCATATTGAAACCTGGCCCAGAACCATTGTAAATACCTGCGGCTTTATTTTCTAGTAGTCTTATCATCCATTCGGCTAAATCCCTAACGTCAATGTATTGAACGAC
>JAHDCQ010000498.1 GCA_020629845.1 Saprospiraceae bacterium
CGCTCGGAAATCATCGCTGCCAGCACCTCTAGGGGTACTTTTTCGCCATAGCTGCTTTCTAGGCTACGCATTTGCTTTTTCAAAAAAGCATCGAGTACACCTTCTAGGTTATCTTCTGCTTGTATCAGCTTTTGCTGTAGCAGGGGCAGTGCTGCGCCTTGCTGTTGGGCGGTGGCTCTATCCCACAATTCACTCAAAAACACCTGTACATGGGTGAGTTCTATTTCGCGCCTTTGGTCGGGTAGCTTGGAGAGTATGGTATCGGCTAGGGCTTCGCTCTTTTCTACTCGGAAGTCATCGGCATATTCAGGGGCTTCCAATATCTGATAAATCACCTGTCGCACATTGGAGCGTCCCATTTTCTCTAACCGAAAACGATTTTTGAATAGGCTTGGACAAAGCGGTTCAAACTCGGAGAGGTGTCCTACAAATTCCTCGCGCATAATCAGCAGCACCCGCGCTGGTACACGGTAGCGAATAAGCTCATTGAGGCTGCGGAAAAAGGCTTCTTTTTCGGCTTGTTCGCCTAGTAGTAGCAGTTCCTCAAATTGGTCAAACAACAAATAAATCGGCTGAAAGCGTTCATCGAAAAGCTGTTCTATGGCTTGCCCAAAGCCTATATCTTCGGCTTGCGGTAAGCCTGTGTTTTTGTCGAGCGGTATTTTTTGCTCTAGTGCTTCATTGATGGCAGCAAAGACCGATTGACTGATATTTTCGTGGCGGCGTATGGTGATAGCATACCAATCGGCATCCGAAAATTGGTTGCGTAGTCCACATTCTATCAAGCTCGTTTTCCCTGCCCCCGAAGGTCCATAAACCAACAGGTGCTTCACGCCACTTAGGGCATCGTAGAGGGCTTCGGTTTCTTGTTCCCTACCAAAAAAGATCGCATTATCCTCCTCCTGATAGGCATCTAGGAATTTGAATGGTGCTGTTTTCGTACTCATAGCGCGGCGGTTTTGAAGGCTTCAAAAATACGGTCTATCTGCTTATAGAGTTTGTTCCATTTGGGCTGCTTGGTGTTCTGCTTTTTGATATTGATGTATTTATTGGATTTTTTCGCTCGTTCTTCGCCATACAGCAATTCGTTGCGGTATTGGGCATAGCAATATTGGCGTTTGCCCTTGCCCACGTAATAGTAAATTTCAGGCGTTTGGGTTTCCTTATCCCGATAGACGCTTTGGTCAATAATCAATGGCGATAAGGACAGATAATTCGTTTTGTCAGTGCTGGTCGCAGTTATTTTATCCAAGCCCGCTTCTATACTGCTGCCCTTAAACAACAGCACCGAACGGCTGTAAGTAAAGACTTCTTCGAGGGTGCGCGTATTGAAATCGCTGGCACTTTCGTCGTACATGCCATGCAGTTCGCCATAGGTATGGACAAACTGCTGCACCGTGCCGAGTTGGTAGTTCAAATTCACATCCTTGATAGACACCAGCCGATACTGCGCCAAAAAACTGATATAGCGCAACCAATAGACCAAAGCCGTGAGGTATTCATCGAGCAATTGCTGCATATCTTTGCCTTCGGGGATGCTATCGGTGATGAGTGCCGTGCGGTATTGCTCCAAGAAAATGACCGCTTCGTAGAGTTCGGATTCTTTATCGAATAAGTTCTCTAGGAAATCCTCCATTTCCGTCACGAAATATTCCGCACTTTCGACTTGCTTGGAGGCTTGCCATAGCAAATTGAGAAAATCGTATTGGTCGAACTGTTCGGCTTCGAGTTGGAAGAAATCCAATCGTATATCGGCAGTCGGCTTGGAAAGCAGTTGCGCCAATTGGATATAGGTCAAAAAGCGTAGGCTGCTTTGGTAGGCTTCGGTCATAAAGGATAGGCGGCGTTGTTTATCCTCCAAAGCAACTTTAGAAGCCATTTTGAGCAAAAAAGTCTCAATCAGCCAACCATAGTGGTGGAAGATGCTACCTGCTTTATTGCCTACGGAAATATTGGGCTGTTCTTGTAGTTCTTCTTTCAGGCTATCAATCCAAATATTATCGGAAGTGATGATGTTTTCCGCGAGTCCTTCGGGTAGTATTTTGTGCGCTTCCAGTCTATCCATCACCACATAAAAGTTGGCTTCACCTATGCTATTGATGTTGTAGAGCTTATCCGCAGATTGGAAACTATGAGCTTTGTTTTGCGACAACAACTGCTGCAATGCCTGATAAGTATTGGCGATGCTTTGTTCTTGCCCATTCACTTCTATGGTGATGGTTTCAGGCGTGACGCTGAGTATTTTTATGTTGGTATTTTCGTTCATCGTCTAGGAGAAATTGGCGTTGTCAATATGGTCGATATTGTAGATTTTTTCTGCATTTTGGGTGCTATTTTTCACCGCTTTATCCCCAATATGCACATTACCTCCTGCGGTGATTGTTGAATTGCTTACTACGTTTTTGCTATTCACTATCTTAGTGGTAGCTTGTTGGGTTTCTTCTTGTAAATCAGTATTCGCGCTAATTGCTTCATCCAAATCCGTTAGTAAACCTAAAATCGAAGCTGTGATTTGATTAATGTCCACATTGGCATCTTCATGCCTAATCGTACCTAAGCGAATTTGTTCTTTCACCCGTTGGTAGCGCGCGGATTGTTGGATAGCTTCATTGAGCTTTGGGCTACCATTTAGAAATGCTCGAAGTGTTTTCAAGGCTTCATCTAGCTCATTATTGATAATCAAGACTCGGATTTTCTTCATGAACTGTGTTGGTGTTCGATCGTTCATATTGTGTTTTGTTGGACAAAATAGGGATTTTCTTTTAATCCGAGAAGGCTTCAGTATAGCTATATCAGGACGGAGAGAATAACAACTACCTTTAAATGAGAGCAGTTATTATTTTCCCCGTCCATCTAGCCCACCAAAATCAATTAAACAAAGACTGCAACTTCATCGCCACCGACATATCGCCTTTTATTTT
>JAHDCQ010000499.1 GCA_020629845.1 Saprospiraceae bacterium
TTATGCCGTGTATAGTGATGATTTTTGAAACGAAGAGTCAGGAAAAAAGAGTGTTCAAGAAGTTGTTAGATTATTTTTGGCTCACTACTTATAATTCTAAAATAGACAAACCAGATTGCTGTTGAAAAAACATCAAAATAACAGCCGCTGCAATAAGCGTGATGAAAATACCAAGCAGAAAGAAGTAAAATGCTCGCCGAATACGTGCCATTTTAGTCCCCAAGCGTTGCCCTACATAAAAGAGGTCTTGTGCTAAATGTGCTTTGATTAAACCACTAGCAGATAAGCCTTCTTGAAGCTGCTCATAGTATTCATCTGCCTCCATTTTATAAAAATTTCCAAAAAAGAAAGGGCTTGGCTTAATGTCGGGATGCATACTAGCACGCTTCTTATCAAAATTGGAAGGAATTAGTACCATCGCTGCCTGGTAAATAGTCACAAAGCAAGTGATAGTAGCACATAGTATAGGGATGTAAAGGTAGTTTTGTAAAATTAGTTCCGCATTCGCCAATGCGTACGGCACAATGGCCGTAAGCATTAGTGCATTCAAACTCAGCAACACATTCGCCTTATTATCGGCAATGGCTGTCAATTCAATATTATTACGAAGCGTTGTCCGAATAATATTAATGGTTTTGCTCGGCAGTCCTTTTTCGCTTTGTTGTTTCGTTACTGACATCTTTTATTAATCATCATGCAGCTCTACAGGCACATAGCTTGCTATTCGCGTAGAACCTGTAAGCGTCTCTACCGACAAATCTACATAAAAGCTTTCTAGATATTCGAGTATTTCCTTTCTTGCAGCACTATTGAGCAATTTTGTATCTTTCACTAGCTTCAAAATCGCCTCTTTTTTTGCCTCGAAAGTAGCAAGCACAGGCGCGATAGTGGATATATCCTCTTGTATTCCCAGATAAATACGCTCACTCAAATCAGTTAAGCCATAGTTTACATTTGGTATCGCATAAGGCGCGTCCACCACAGCAGCAAAATCAAAGTCATAAGGAATGCCTAACACCTTTCCGTTGCGCTCCACGAATTTGATATTTTTTTCCATTGTCCAATGCCAATCTGCATTCCCAATCATATATTGGAATACGGACATTGTTTGCATTTGCGCTATTGCAAAAGGAATTGGCCCGCCATTTTCTTGTGCTTTATCGTATTTATTAGCTTCAATACGCTTACGCAATTGTGCCGTATCTTCAATCAAGAAACCTAGTTGCTTCAAGCGTCGGTTCGATTTCGTATCCTTATAAGTAATTTTAAGCAATTGCACGCGAAAACTCTCTGGTGTGAGTGTATTATACATTTTGTAAGTCAAGTACTCCTTCACCAATAGCTCTTTTGCTACTATCTTATCTTCCAAGCAATAGTTCACGAGCTTGAAATCGTTATGCTTTGCCAAATCTGCCATCTTCAAATCTTCTTTATCAAAATAAATTTTCAATGGCGGTGTTGTGTTACAATGCATTCTGCGAAATTTTCCGCGTAGCTTTACTTTTATGTTCCAAGTCTCTAATTCGCCTGCTGCATTTTTATAGGAAAGTGTAGCTGGATGCTTCTCGTCATTTCGCCAATCCGCAGATAAGGCATCTAGGTCGAGCGTCATGCTCACATCTACGACTTCTTCATAGCCAAGCTTATCAAAAATACTTGGCCTAATATTTGCATACAATAGTCCACTAATTATAGAGAAAAACAGGACGCTTATATATAATCGGATAGTTTTCATAATTTTCTATTCTAGTCTGAATTCAATGATTAATCTTCAGGATAATGTTCGGTTTCAATTCAAATTTTACTATGCCTTTTGGCACATAAATTTTGAATTGAAGCCGAACAATGAAGATGTAATCATTTCACATATTTATTCAAAAATCCGACTATTAGAGCTTTGAAACTAGGTCAAAAACGACTTTTTTAGGGTTAAAATGGGACAAATATTGAAATCGTTTTTTTGAAAAAAGTTCCAAAAAATAGTGTAAAAATGAAAATCAATACATCCTTTGTTTTCGACTTTAGCTGTCCAAATAAAGCTTAATATAAGGCTCGAAATTCCGAAGGATTCATAGCTGTGTGTTTTTTGAAATATTTTACAAAGTTGGTGGTCTCTTCAAAGCCCGATTGGTAGCCAATTTCGGTAATCGTCAAGGAGGTGTTCATCAATAAACGCTTAATTTCGATAATCAAAAAGTCATTAATGTATTGCTTTGCGCTCTGTCCTAGCATTTCCTGTGTGATGCGATTTAGCTTCTTGGTAGACATTAGTAAGGCATCGGCATAAAACTGTACTTTCCGAGATGTTAGGATATGCTGATTGAGTAATTTTTGAAATTGTACATACTCCTCGTGGTACTTGGAACGTGGCACGAGTTGGCGTTTCTCCTTCCGAATACGCTCGGCAAGGCAGAGGAATACTTTGAGAGAGGCGTGAATAATCTCTTCTGTCAGTAAGTCATCAGGCGCGTCCCACTCTACCATCATGCGTTCTGCGAGCATCGCAAAGGTGGCGGTTTGTTGCTCCTTCAAATTAATCACAGGCGGATAGAGGTGGTAATTATAGAGGCTCAATTGTTGCATCAGATTGGAGTTCACATTGCCCCGTTCTAGAAACTCTTCGGTAAAAAGCAAAAAGAAGGCTTCGCGTTCCATATTTTTCTCAAAGGCATGTACTTGTTCTTTCGAGATGAAAATAATATTCCCACTTTGATAGGTATATTTTTTGAAATCAATATAATGTACACCCTCTCCTTTCAGAATCAGTAGAATAGCATAGAAGCGAATCCGGTGCGGCCGAAAGGGATTATGGTCGAGGGCTTCATTTAGCAAAATTTCCCGATTCGGCGCGATTCGGAAACCAAATTCTTTGCCCTGTACCGAATCGAGGTGTATGGTGGGAATGGTGTTTTTCA
>JAHDCQ010000082.1 GCA_020629845.1 Saprospiraceae bacterium
TAATTCTTCTAGGGAACAATACTATAAAATACAAAGCCGCTTACTCCCAAAAGGAATAAACGGCTTTGTGTTTTATCGCTAAAAAATATTATTGAGCCTCCGAAGCGGCAATAATTTCTATAGTTTCGGTACTTAATTGGCTGAGTGGAATAATGATTCGATTATTACTATTGAAGGGTACTATTGTCATCGTAGTACTATCCATAGATGTCACAATACCTTCCTTATTGTTAATGCGAATAGCGTCGCCGATATTCACTTTATTTCTATTATAAAAGTAAGCAATATAACTCGACATGAGCGATTGGGAAGCAAAGCCATAGCCGATAGCGAAGGCCAATACCACTCCACCTAATATAATCGAGAGATTTGCCGTGATGAAATCGGTATTGATTTTAGCCTGCTCCAGCGCAATCATCAAAATACTCAACATGATAAAGTAAAAGATGAAATTGGCTAGAAATTTCGCCGCAGGCACGTTCAACGATTGCATGGCTGCTGCGGTAACATCCCGCACAAAATCAGCTATCAGTAAGCCTACAATCAATAATGCAATAGCGGTTATAAGATTTGGTACATAGTCCACCGCACTTCGTACTAAATCAGAAACGGCTTCCATTTGTAGGGCATCCGTTGCAGCCACTATACCGATGAGTAGTAAGGAATAATAGATAATTTTAGAGATCAAAGAACTAGGTACGATCCTAATATTATTATCCTCTAATATATCTATTTTATTAATGCTTTTATCTGCAAATGCATCTGCGCCCATTCTTTGGAGTACACGCCTAATGAAACGCGATACGATACCAATAATAATTAGACTGATTAGCAGGATGGCTAATGCTGCCAATATGTTTGGTATGAAGACTACTATTTCATTAAAGAGCGTTTTTAATATGTCAAAATCAACGTTCATTTCGTTATGTGCTTGATGTTTTGTAGAAGGATTATTGCTTATCTAATCCCTTACGTTGGTATTATAGGATTGTGTATGAAATAAGTTCGTAATTTATACACAATCCTTAGAGTATGTACTGAAATTCTCTTAAAGAAAATTTTAATACATTACATACTATTACTGTTCTGATGATGTGTCATCTTTTTTTGGTCCCTCTATTGCATCTTGTTGTTTACCCATTTCTAGTAGCGTATCTCGTACGCGAGTGAGATACAAATCGAAAATAGTACCAATGAATCGAAATGCATTTAAGGTACCACTTACGCGATTTTCGATTTGTTCACTGCCACCGCTTTCACTAAATTTATTAATATTTTCGTCCTCTAGTTCCTGAAATGACATAAAAATAGCTTTTGTGTTTGATTATGGAAGATACCATGTTGAGTATGTCTATGGAATGAGAAATAAATAAAATTTGTAATTTTATTTATTTCTCATTCCTATGCTAAAAAGAACATTGGCTTGATGCACGAGCCAATATAATTATTAGTAATGGTCGAAAAATAAATTCCCGATTTCGACGCTTTAGTTTTTTGTCCAATTTTTGCTTTGAAAACAGGAGCATATCTAGATATTTGACTGTTTTTAAAGTAAAAAATGGGCGAAAAAGAAACAGTCCAAATCGGGAAGTTATTATTTGACCGTTACTTAGCATTGCTTTTGACTGAAATAAATAAAAAAAGCCACACCTTATACGTATGAGCTTTCTTCGTTATAGAGTTTATTTCTAAAATGTTGGGCTTTCGCTTTTGCTCGTTTTATCCGCATTTTCACGGCACTCTCTGTTTTGCCTAAGATTTCAGCAATTTCCTTGATAGACATATCATCTTGATATTTCATCAACAAAATTGCTTTATCATCTACTGGGATTTCTTCTAGCACTCGTTTCAGTTGTGCTACTTCCATTTCCAGTAGTTCTTGATCTAGCACATCATCATCTGCGATGTCAGGTGTACGCTCTGGTTCTTCCATAAATAAATCCTTGTATTTCTTGCGCCTTCTCAGGAAGTCAATACAATAATTATAGGTAATGGAATAAACCCAAGTAGAGAACTTAGAACGTTCCGCAAACTTAGAAAGGTTCATGAAAATTTTCGTAAAAATTTCCTGTGTAGCGTCCTGAGCAAGTGCTTCATCCTTCAGCAGGGATATACATTTACTGTATATTTTGCCTGCATATCTGTTATAAATCAGACTAAAGCATAGAGAGTGCTGCGAACCTAAGTAGGTTCGAATCACATCTATGTCTTTCATTCGACTATTGCAAGGTGCATCCAATGAGCTTACAGTTTTAATGACTTTGTTAATTTGTATTATCTGTAATTGGACTTTGAGGCTTGCTTTCATTTTGTCAAAGTTGAGCTATCCGAACGTTCTATAACAAAGCCGTTCTGTGTGTGCTAATCATATACAAAAAATCCTCGTTCAGTATCCAATTTGACAAAGTTTAGTAAATATAACAAATATTTTAATTGTTTTTTAGAACATACCAGATAAAGGACTTCTTTTTGTTAAAAAATTAACAATTCGTTCGTCACAAATTAATATGGCTTTGTTACTCCGACCCTTTTACCTATCATTTTCTACCTGCCTAAAAGCACTAGTGCATCAACCCATAAATATCTATCAGTTTTATTCGCTTCTTTTCCTGATTTTTATCGTTATTCGTCAATCAGATAACTAGTTATGCTTCTTCCTCACGCCTCAAAAATCAGAAAAATAAGACTGCTTAAAACTTGATAGCTACTTATGGGTTGATGCACTAGACTATTGCGGTGAAGTTTGTACCTTCGTCGCTGATTGAATACTAAAAATTATATAGAATGAAACCATTTCAGATAAATTTGATTAACGGTATCGTACTTATTGCTATGAGTCTTTGGGGCTACTTTAGTTCCGAAACTCCTTCTAATACTGCACTCATTCCAGCGGCTTTTGGTTTAATTTTTCTACTCGTCACACCCGCTTTTCGCAAGGAGAATAAAGTGGTAGCACACATTGTAGTAGTACTAACACTCTTACTCATTATAGCACTTGTCATGCCATTACGCGCTGCTATGGGGCGTGGCGATACAATGGCTATGCTACGCGTTGGCGCGATGATAGTAACATCTTTAGTAGCAATGGTGATTTACATCAAGAGCTTTATTGACGCGCGCAAGGCAAGAGAAGCAGGGAATTAGATGAATTAGACTTTAGGCAATGCCTTATTTATTATTGCACATCGCCTTATACTTATAAATCGGTGGGCTGAGTAGTAAATGTGCAATGAGTGAATATTCAATGACTGAATGAGCGAATGGAATTTATAATTATTCACTCATTGAGCATTTACTACTCAGCCCACCAATTCACAAGCAGAAATCCGCATACCAGTAGTACAATGGACATTATCCATAAATATTTTGAGGGCTTATCCGAGCAGCAAATAGCACAGTTGAACGCATTGCAAGAATTATACACGGATTGGAATGCGAAAATTAATGTCATATCCAGAAAGGATATTGATAATCTTTATGAACGTCACATTTTGCATGCTATGTCCCTTGCTTTAGTGACCGATTTTAATGATGGCGCGCATATTATTGATCTTGGTACAGGTGGTGGTATGCCAGGTATCCCGTTGGCGATTCTTTTCCCGCGTGTGCAGTTTTCGCTCATTGATGGTACGCGTAAAAAAATAGGAGTGGTGCAAGCTATCGCACAAGAAATTGGCTTAGTAAATGTAACTGCCAAACAAGTACGGATAGAAGAATGGAAGGGACAAAAAGCGGATTTTGTGGTGAGTCGTGCAGTAGCGCGTCTTGATAAGCTTATTCCCTGGACACAAAGTGTGCTGAAAAAGAAACACCAACACGGCTACCCTAACGGACTCTTCGCACTAAAGGGCGGCAATATCCAAGCCGAAATAGATGAACTCCACAACGAAGAATACGTCGAACTCTTCTCGCTATCCGATTTATTTGAAGAAGACTTTTATACGGAGAAATTTTTGGTCTATGTACAAGGATAACTGCCTGAATATAGGGCTAAATATTTCTCTACTAATCGCTCTTTAACAACTTGGTTCGATTTAAGGGAATCGGCAAGAAATAACCTACCCACAATTTGAGTTCGTTATTTTTTTAAGCAAGAAGGCGCGAAGAAGGCGCATAGCTGGTTCTGTAACTGATGAGCAACGACCTTGCTTGGAAAAAGAACAAGTCAAATGGGTAGGTTATTTTTTGCCGATTCCCTAAACTCCTATTTTTAACCTACCTTCGTCCTACATTTCATACTTTGTTCGTGCTGCCACCAAAGGGTTGGGTACTGCTTGCTGAGTGTCAGATGTTTTCATCACACTAATTGCAAGTACATTTCGATGGCAGACCAACGCTATATCATAGAGGCGAGTACGCCTTTCTCGCAGAGTCTTATTTGGCAACTCAATAGAGCTTATTATAAAAAAAAAGGACTAGATGCTTGGCGCGACGGCAGCGTACCACATCAACTCACAAGCAATGCCCTCGTAGGACGCACCTATGCAGAATTAATTTTTGCTTTTCTGACAGACCGTGCTAGACAGGGACACACGCAAGCTCCAATTTATCTCTTAGAGCTCGGTGCTGGGCATGGACGTTT
This sequence comes from Saprospiraceae bacterium, assembly GCA_020629845.1. Lineage (GTDB taxonomy): Bacteria > Bacteroidota > Bacteroidia > Chitinophagales > Saprospiraceae > JAAUTG01. Next base: position 4,583 of record JAHDCQ010000082.1, read on the forward strand.
GGCATTCCACATTCTACAACATTTAGACCGCCTTCACCAGAACAGTACACTCGATTTGCCACCCTATTGCTATGTATTAAGTGATATTGGGGAGGATAATTTGAACTTTTTCCAAGCACATCCGCAGTTTCAAACCTATCTAGAGCAGGGTATTTTAGATGTTGCTTTTTTTGATGCCATCAATAGTGATAGTATGCAGTTGCGCCATTCGGGAAGTACCATTGTGGCACAAGAGTTGGAACAGCCCATTTTGGTATTAGCGAACTATTTTTTTGACTCTATCCCAAGTGATTTATTTCACTTTCATAATACCAAAATGACAGCCTGTTCGCTGAGTCTTAGCTCCGATAATGAACCTACCACAATGGACGAAGCAACGCTGTTGAAACAGCTAGAACTGAAGTATGAAAAAACGCTGCTTTCTGCTCCTTTTTACGAAGAAAAGCTGCTTAATGAAATACTAGAAAGTTATCGGAAGACGGTGTTTAATAGCTATTTATTTTTTCCAGAAAAAGGTATTGCGTGCCTTAATAGACTACGTAACCTTTCGAAAGTAGGCTTGCTTTTGCTTTCAATGGATAAGGGCTTTCATAAGCTGCACGAACTCGACAATGCACGTGAGCCTGAAATGATTACGCATGGTAGCGTTTCATTTTGGGTCAATTATCACGCCCTATCTTCTTATTGTGAACGACAGGGGGGCAAGGCGATATTTCCTGATTTTTCTAACTTTTATTCGGAATTAGCTTGCATGTTTTTTCTGCCTGAAAGCGAAAATTATACCGAAACACAAAATGCCTATGAACGTTTTGTGAATGACTTTGGCCCCGATGATTTTAATAGCCTCAAGCGATTTTCCTTCGTTGAAATTGCAAAAATGAAACTACCTGAACTCATTGCTATGTTGCGATTGAGTGCTTACGATCCTATATTTTTTCAGCATATTTTGCCACGCCTCAAACAGCTTGCACGTCGCGTAACCTTCAAGGAGCGTACCCGCCTTATGCAAAGCATGCATCAAACTTGGGAACGCTATTTCAGTCTGCAAGGCTCTGAAGATTTGGCGTACGAATTAGGTGGTATGTTCTATGACTTAGGTAGTTATCAAGACGCGCTTGATTATTTTGCCTATTCCGTCGAAAGCTTTGGAGAGCAAGCCGATATCTTCTATAATCGCTGTTTGTGCTACTATCAGCTTCGAGAAGATGCCCACTTTTTAGAAACATTGCGCCTCGCTAAAGTGGCCTTTCCTGACTATACGCGCTTTGCTGAATTAGAAAAGTTAGATTTGGGGGCTGCTTAAAGTATATCAAAACTCAAACATCCCTATCTTTGTTATCAAAGAAAAAGAACTGTGGCAAAAACGAAGAAAGTATTTATTTGCTCCAATTGTGGAGCAAGTGCTCCGAAGTGGTTCGGAAAATGTCCCTCTTGCGGCGAATGGAATACCTGCCAAGAAGACATCATCAGCAAAGCAACTACCCAAGAGGAAAAAAAGAAAGTTTGGAAAGGCGGCAACCTTAGCAAAAGCGACCCACGCCCCGTACTACTGCCCGAAATAGAAGCTGGCGATGTACACCGTTTAGTCACGCCAAATGAAGAACTGAATCGAGTACTAGGTGGTGGTATCGTGAGTGGTTCGTTGGTACTGATTGGTGGGCAACCAGGTATTGGAAAATCGACGCTGATGCTGCAAGTCGCTTTGCAAATTCCTGCCAAAGTGCTGTACGTATCAGGAGAGGAATCGGAGCAGCAAATCAAAATGCGTGCCGACCGTTTGGGCTTAAAGAGTGATAATTGCTTCATACTTGCTGAAACGAATACGAGTAAAATATTAACTCATGCACAAAACCTCACGCCCAATGTCATTGTCATTGATTCTATTCAGACCTTAGCTTCGCCACATATTGAATCCATGCCAGGCAGCGTGTCGCAGGTGCGCGAGTGTGCGGGCGAGTTGCAACGTTTTGCCAAAGAAACCAATATTGCGGTCTTCATTATTGGGCATATCACCAAAGATGGCGCGATAGCTGGCCCGAAACTCCTAGAGCATATCGTGGACGCAGTGCTACGCTTTGAAGGCGACCGCCACTATACTTATCGTATTCTTCGTACGCTGAAAAACCGCTTTGGCTCTACCGATGAAATGGGAATTTATGAAATGCAAGCACAGGGACTACGAGAGGTCTCGAACCCATCCGAATTGCTACTCTCACAGACCGAAGAGGAGCTTAGCGGTAGTTCGGTAGCTGCCACTATGGAAGGCATGCGTCCAATGCTCATAGAGACGCAAGCCCTAGTAAGTACAGCCGTTTATGGCACGCCACAACGTTCAGCTACGGGCTTCGATTTGCGACGATTGAGTATGTTATTGGCAGTGCTAGAAAAACGTTGCGGTTTTGCGTTCGGGCAGAATGATGTTTTCCTAAATATTGCGGGTGGTATCAAAGTGGATGATCCTGCGATTGATCTTTCTATTATTAGTGCCTTGATTTCATCGCTAGAAGATGTGGCAATTCCAGAAAAAATTTGCTTTGCAGGCGAGGTCGGTTTATCAGGCGAAATTCGTGCTGTGAATCGTATTGACCAACGCATACAAGAAGCTGATAAGTTGGGCTTTGAGAAGATGTTTATTTCTAAATATAATACTAAAGGCTTGGATATGGGACGCTACGATATTCAGATTGTAAAGATTGGAAAGGTAGAGGAATTGTATCGGATTTTATTTGAGTAGTATCATCAGGCAATACCGAATTATGCGAAGAAGTGCATAATTTCACAGGCGATGTCACCCTTGTACGCTGATTTGCCTGCCGTTTCCGCAAATTCTCTAAGCAGACGTAACCAACAAATGCGAAAAGCTGTTATATTTGATAGACGGTAGACGTGAAACAGCCGCTTCGCTTGACGGCCAACGGTAGATTTCGTCTTAACAGAAAATTTGCATTTTGCAAATTTTCCGTCAAGGCAAAGCCGTCCGTCTACCATCAAGCAAAGCGGCCCTTAACCGTCAAAACAGTAGGAAATGGCAGAAATTGTAGACATACTAGAAGAGAAACAATTAAGTCAGGAAGAACAGGACAGACAGGCGATTACACGCAATTATCGAAGATTATTGGAGTCCATTAAAGCCAATATGGATGAAGAAGATAAGCGCAATATTCGCCTAGCATTTGAGTTGGCAGTAGATGCCCACAAAGAGCAACGTCGCAAATCAGGTGAGCCGTATGTGCTGCACCCGATAGAAGTGGCGCGTATTTGTGCAGAAGAGATTGGACTTGGCCCAACGGCTGTGATTTGTGCTTTGCTACATGATGTAGTAGAAGACACGCCTGTGACTTTAGAGGACATTAGCAAACGCTTTGGGGAGCGAGGCGCGCATATTGCTAAAATCGTGGATGGACTCACCAAACTCGATCATGCGTATAGCGCGACGAGTAAGCAAGCGGAGAACTTCCGTAAAGTACTCACTACGCTAGTAGAAGATGTGCGCGTGGTGCTTATCAAGATGGCAGACCGCTTGCACAATATGCGTACCTTAGGGGCGATGCCTCGCCATAAGCAGCTTAAAATTGCTGCCGAAACAAGCTACATTTATGCACCTTTGGCGCATCGCTTGGGTTTATATAGTTTCAAGACGGAGTTCGAAGATTTATGTATGAAAATCACCGAACCTGAACTTTATAAAGATATTGCGCGTAAGCTAAATGAAACCAAACGCGCCCGTGTAGATTACATTAGTCGTTTCCTAGAGCCTATTCAAAAAGCCCTCGACGAAGAACTTTTCAGCTATCGCATCACAGGTCGTCCGAAGTCTATTTATTCTATTTCTAATAAAATAAAGAAGAAAGATACGCCCTTCGAGGAGATTTATGATCTCTTTGCCATTCGCATCATCGTGGATGTGCCACCGAAGAAAGAAAAGTCGGTCTGTTGGCAAGTTTATTCGGAAGTCACGGATATTTATCGCCCGATACCCGAACGCTTGAAGGACTGGGTCACCACTCCAAAGTCGAATGGTTATGAGTCTTTGCATACCACAGTCATTGGCCCAGATGGTCGTTTTGTGGAAGTGCAAATTCGGAGCGAACGTATGAATGAAATTGCGGAGCGTGGTTTTGCTGCCCATTGGAAATATAAAGGCGTAAGCTCACAGCCTGATGTTTATGATATTTGGCTCAATAGTGTGCGCGATATGCTCGAAAATCCGGGGGAAGATGCCGTGGAATTCTTAAGTGATTTCAAGACCAATTTATTTAAAGATGAGGTTTATGTTTTTACGCCCAAAGGCGATATGCGAACCCTTCCGAAAGGCGCGACAGCACTCGATTTTGCTTTTAGTATTCACACGGATGTAGGCTATCGTTGTACGGCGATTAAGGTGAATAACCACATTGTCCCGATGGGGCATGAGCTGGAAAATGGGGATCGCATAGAAATCATTACGAGTGCCAAGCAAAAGCCAAGCGAGGGCTGGTTGAAAATGGTGAATACGGGCCGTGCGCGTTCCAAGATTCGTTCTTCGATGAAGGAAGAACGCCGCAAGCAGGGCGAATTGGCTAGAGAAGCCTTTATGCGAAAGTGCAAGAATCTAAAAATAGAGGTGGAGGAAAGTACAGAGCTATTAGTGAAGCACTTTGGCTATAAATCGCATGTAGATTTATTCTTCGATATTGCGATGGATAAACTAACGATTCCACAAATTTTCAAGCAATTTCAGGAAGAAAATGGCAAGCTTGTACCTATCGTCATCGAAGAAAAACCAAAGCCCGAAGAAGTAGAGGTTGAGGTTCCAAAAGCACGTCGCAAACACGCAGGCGAAGGCAAACTGCTCATCAATGACGAACCAGGGAATCTTTATGATTACTCCTTTGCTTCTTGCTGCAATCCTGTGCCAGGCGATACTATTTTTGGCTATCTCACTACAAGCGCAGGACTTAAGATTCATCGCACTACTTGTCCCAATGCCACGAATTTGATGGCAAACTACGGTTATCGCATCATGCGCACCGAATGGGGGGGCGCATCGGAATCAGAGTTTGTCGCAAATCTCATCATCAAAGGAATTGATGATGGGCCAGGTGTGATTCAACGCTTGACGAATAAAATATCGAATCAACTCAAACTAAATATTCGTTCCTTAGCAATTGCGGGAAATCAGGGCTATTATGAGGCAAAAGTGAGCCTTTTAGTGCCAAATACGGATCAATTATATCTAGCCGTAGAAGCCTTGAAAAACCTAGACCACGTTTCGAGCGTTACTAGAGAGGATTCTTGATACTAGTTATTAGGTATCAGGCATTAAGTAGTTAATTGTACTTAATACTTGATACTTAATACCAATACAAAAATGAATGCAACTAACATCGGACGATACGATACAGAAGGTAAAAGATATTTTTTCGAAGCATTTGGAGGAAAATAGCTTCCGAAAAACGCCTGAACGCTTTGCGATTTTGGAAGAAATTTACCGCCGCAACGATCACTTCGATGCGGAGGCTTTGTATATTCATATGAAAAACCAAAACTACCGTGTCAGCCGCGCTACGGTATACAATACCCTCGATTTGTTGGTGACTTGCGATTTGGTGAAAAAGCATCAATTTGGGAAAAACCTTGCCCAATACGAAAAATCCTATGGCTATAAGCAGCACGATCATCTTATTTGTGAAGACTGTGGTAAAGTAGTGGAATTTTGCGACCCGCGTATCCAGCAAATTAAAGATATGATGGGCGATGTTCTAAAATATCAAGTCACGAATCACTCCTTGAATCTTTATGGAAAATGTAATGGGGCTTGTGAGCGTACGCAATAAGCCATGCTAAATCCCTAAAGACCTCCTCTGTCTATTCTACACAATAGTATTACGTATTGATATTGATAATATTATAAGATTATTAATTTGTCACAAGTTTTATTAAATTTGTTGTCTAGATTCTTTAAATTTCAAAGTCAAAACAATGCGTGTACTTACTTTCCGACTATTGGCTGTATTGCTTTTTAGTATAGCTTATAGCACTTCATTTGCTCAAACAGGTCTCCAAACTGCCAATCGTTATCTTAGCGAAAACGCAGCCAAATTCAATATCACACCAGATGTACAATGGCGTATTTCCGATGAATTTACAGATGCCAATGGTATTACTCATGTGTATTATCTACAAACTAATCAGGGCATAGATGTAGATATTCAACTCGTTGGTATTCATGTTAAAGATGGAGAGATATTCCATTCCACAGGCGATTTTTTCACAGAAATTGCACGAGCAGCTAGAACCGAATCCATTAGTGCAACACAAGCTTTACAGATTGCTTTAGCGGATAGAGCACTCACATCAGATGCATCACTTACGCCTATCAGTACTGCTCGAACGCCCAATAAAGAAACCTTATTCCAGTTGGATGATATTGCACTACAAAACATAAAAGTCGGCTTGCTTTATGTGGTGCTAAATGAAGAGGAGGCACGCCTTGTGTGGGAGGTAGATATTTATGAAAAAGATGCGCAGCATTGGTGGACGGTGCGTGTAGACGCTGTCACATCAGAAGTGGTAGAGGCAAGAAATAAAGTATTGCATTGCGACTTTGGCGCACCTAGTGTAGAGGAATATAATTGCCGCATACAAGACTTGCGTGCTATGTCCGATGAGGAAGCCGAAACTGCTATCAAAGCTGGTTATTTAAATTATAGCACCTACGGCAGTGTACATACGCATACTCACGAATGTACTGCACATACGCAAAATGCTGCACTAACGCTTGCGTCTAACTCCTACCGTGCTTTGCCTTTAGGTGTGGAAAGTCCCAATCATGGAAGCTTTACCTTACTAAATGACCCAGCCGCAAAAGGTATCAATGCTTCTCCTTTTGGTTGGCATGATACGGACGGTGTACCTGGTGCAGAATACACGATCACAAGAGGAAACAATGTATATGCACAAGAAGACCAAGCGGGTTTTAATGGTTTATTCGGCGCAGGATATAGCCCTGATGGTGGGGCAAATTTATGCTTTGACTGGGCATTTGATCCTGTTGCAGACCCTCAAACAGGCGATAATTTGAATGCTGCTATCACGAATCTTTTTGTATGGAATAATTTCATGCACGATATTTTTTACAACTATGGTTTCACAGAAGAGTGCGGCAACTATCAAGAAAACAACTATGGTAATGGTGGAGCGGCAGGAGACCCAGTAATGGCAGATGCCCAAGATGGTTTAGGTACCAATAATGCCAATTTTGCCCCTACTGCTGATGGTACAGATGGACGACTACAAATGTTTTTATGGGATTTATCCCAAACAGAGTCCTTTACGGTGAATACTGGTGGCGGCGGAATTGCGGGGACATACACCATGGAAATAGGTAACTTTGGAGCAGGTGCTTTTACCGTTACAGGAGACTTGGTATTAGTAGAAGATGGAACAGGCAATAATGAAGGCTGCAACGCGCTCACCAATGCTGCTGCCCTAGCTGGAAATATTGCCTTGATAGATAGAGGTAATTGCGAATTTGGTGCAAAATGTCTAGCTGCGGAAAATGCAGGTGCGATAGCAGCCGTTGTGTGTAATAATGTAGCTGGTGCGCCTATTGCGATGGGACCAGGGGCAGTAGGAGCTTCGGTAACTATTCCTTCTGTAATGATTAGCCAGGGCGATTGCGCTACCATTCGCGCGCAAATTCCTACGGTAAATGTAACCCTAGAAGCCACACCACTCATAGACGGCGACTTTGATGCTGGTATTATCGCTCATGAGTATGGGCATGGTATTTCCACACGTTTAACGGGGGGGGCAAGTAGCACAGGCTGTATCACGAATGGGGAGCAAATGGGTGAAGGTTGGAGCGACTTCTGGGGCTTAGTACTTACCGTAAAGCCTGGCGATAATGCCGATACGCCTAGAGGCATTGGTACTTATGCCCTCGGACAACCTATTACTGGTGGAGGTATTCGCCCCTTTCCTTACACGCGTGATATGAGCATCAATCCGCATACGTATGCCGATATGCAAAATGAAGCAGCACCACACGGCGTAGGTTCTGTATGGTGCGTTACCATCTGGGATTTATACTGGAATTTAGTGGATGTATATGGTTATGATACCGACCTTTACTTCGGTACAGGCGGCAATAATGTGGCGATGCGTCTGGTGACAGAAGCCTGTAAGTTGCAGCCTTGTAGCCCAGGCTTTGTGGATGGTAGAGATGCCATCTTAGCGGCAGATGCTGCTATATATGGCGGGGTAAACGAATGTATTATTTGGGAAACCTTTGCCCGCAGAGGTGTAGGGCAAAATGCGAACCAAAATGGTACTGATCAAGGTGGCGAAACGGAAGATTTCACGGTTCCAGCCGCTGCCACGAATTGTATACAATATGTGAGTCTTGCACCAAAAGTATTCTTGCAAGGTCCACTTAGCGGCTCCTTGATGGATGTGGACTTGAATACCAATAATCTAGTACCAGTGGCTGACCCCTACATGGGCAGCGAAATGCTGGTAGGTGCAGGTCTAGCACCCACTACTGGCCCTGAAAAGGTAGTGGATTGGGTGATGGTAGAAATAAGAGATGCTGCTACGGGAGCAACTGTTGTAGCAAGCCGTCCAGCATTGGTACAAAGTGATGGAGATGTAGTAAGCTCTGATGGCGTATCGCCTGTCACTTTACTTGCCCCAGCGGGCAACTATCATGTCGCTATTCGTCATCGCAACCATTTAGGGGTAATGACAAATGCGCCAGTTGCATTGAATTAAATTGTTTTGTGAGTACATAAATAATTAGGCCGGAGAATGGATTGTTCTTCGGCCTTTTTTATGCTATTCACTCACTCATTTCTACAAATTACGTTTTTTGTCTGTGTGTCTTCAATTATGTTGCCTATATTGGACAAAAGATTTATATCATGCAGCGATTCGCAGTCTTATGCTTTGTATTATTAAGTGTTGGAATAAACGCTCAAACGGATATGACGATTCCTTATGCTGAAATACCACCTGCACCCGCAGACTATCGGGCGGGCAATGTGATAGCACGTATGATAGATGGCTTAGGCTATCGCTATTATTGGGCTACAGAAGGTTTGCGAGCGGAAGATTTAAACTATCGCCCGAGCGAAGACTCTAGAACAAGTGCCGAAACACTCGACCACTTGTATGGACTATCGCTTACTATCGTGAATGGGGCAAAAAGTGAAGTCAACCTGCGTCCATTAGATTGGTCGGGTATGAGTTGGGAAGAAAAGCGTACTGCTACTTTGCAAAATCTTAAGCAAGCCAGCGATTTGATGCGCGGACGTAAGCGCAAAGCTATCTCGAAATTGCAAATTATTTTTCAACGAGGAGAACGAAAATCGGAATTCCCCTACTGGAATATGCTAAATGGGCCATTGGCAGATGCCATTTATCATACAGGGCAAATAGTAGCTTACCGACGGGCTTCGGGTAACCCGCTTGACTCTACGGTAAATGTCTTTCGAGGGAAGAATAATAGTCAGTAGCGAATAGCTTTATTGACGTTTGTTTAACAAATGTTCTGCAACCGATGGATTATTAAAATCGTTTATCTATGTAAACGCTAGCGAAAACAATGATTGCCGAAAATTTATTATCAACAGCGATTGTTCCCTTGCGAACATCAGACACAGGAGAGGATGCACTAGGAATGATGAGTGATTTCTACATTCGGCATCTGCCCATCGTGAATAACAAACAACTGCTTGGAGTCATTGCAGAAGATGATATTCTGGAATATGATGTCTTGGATGCAGTTGGTTCTTATAGTCTTTCTTTGCCGCGCCCAGTGGTGCGCCACAACGACCACATCTACGAAGTGCTACGCCTGATGGCACAATACGAACTCTCGGTAGTACCTGTGGTGGATTTTGAGGATGTTTATATTGGACTCATCACACAAGAAGACCTCTTACAATATTTTGCTAGTATGGGCTCTTTCACAGAGCAAGGCACTATTATTGTACTTGAAATGGGGCGGCATGACTATTCTATGGCAGAAATTGCGCGTATTGCGGAATCGGAAGGCATCCTGATTTTAAGCTCCTTTATTACTAGCGATCAACACTCTACGCGGATACAAGTCACGCTTAAGGTGGATGCGGCTTTTGTACAAGGGCTAATTGCTTCTTTTGAACGGTTTAATTATGAAGTGAAGGCTTCCTTCAATGAGTCCGATTATTTGGATACCCTACAAGAGCGCTATGATTCTTTGATGAGCTACCTCAATGTATAGATAGAAGATGTGAGGCATGTATTGTGCCTCACATCTACGTATAATATACTAGTTACGCATAGATAACAAATCGCGAATTTCACGCAATAATACCACATCTTCAGCAGGTGCAGCAGGTGCCTCTTCCTCCTTCTTCTGTGTCTTATTGTATGCACGAACTATCATAAATATCACAAAAGCAATAATTAGAAAATCAATGATAGTCTGAATGAATGCACCATAGCGAATCGCTACTTCAGCCGTTGCTACATTTCCATCGGCATCCAATACAGCAGGCTGTAATACATATTTAAGGTCTGTGAAGTTTACATCCCCCATTGCTACACCAATTGGTGGCATTATTATATCACTTGTGAATGAGCTCACAATCGCACCAAATGCACCTGCAATAATTACCGCAACTGCTAGCTCTAGTACATTTCCTCTTAAAATAAAGTCCTTAAAATCCTTAATCATAGTTGAACGTTTTGTTAATTTTTTACCAATTATTAGTTTTCAGACGAAAAATAAGCTACGAAGATACGGAATAGGACTTAAAAAGTGGTCAGACAGTATAGATTGGTGTATTCCTTACAAAAAAGCTCCTATCTATTGACAGGAGCAAACATGGGATAAAAACTAAGTTTGGGCTTATATCTAGCTAAATAGGTCTTAATTATTCCGAGGGTTTACTACAATTATGGTATCTTCTTTCCTTGTTTCAGGGTCGAAAATAATGATGGTATCTCTAGTGCTTGTACCATCTGTCTTATAGGTAAAATCTGCCACTTCATCTGCTGTCTTTTCTCCTTTGTATACGACGACTTCTATAGTTTCTTCAAAGGTTTCAGGATCGAAGGTGATGACGGTATCTATGCGAACTGTTTCTTTTTCACTAGTTGTTTGTTGGCCATAGCTCACACTTGCTATAAATAAGCATAGGATAAAAGGAATGAATTTCATGTCTTTCTAATTGTAAAAAGCGCAGCTTTCCAGATAAATGCCTCTAAGGTGTTATCTGAAAAACTGCACAAATAATATAGTTGTGTAAAAATCAGAATGATGATTGGCCGTTCATCGCATTGTCGTACTCATAACGCGAGGCTTGGGAAAAGTAACAGCTTGGGTGAAATATTTTTCTCTGTAAATTTCTAGAAAAAGCAGTTCAGATACGCTCATAAGCAAGCTGTGCGGCTGCTAAATCTTCTAGTGCATGACCGACGGATTTAAATAAAGTAATTGCTGAATTGCTTTGCCGTCCGAGGCAAGTGCTTCGACAAAGTCCGAATAAATCACCGATGAGATCACTTTTTTGAATAAGACCATTTTGAAGTGGGATAACTAAGTCGCCACTTTCTTTTGTTGCCCCTTCTAGAGTATCCACATAAATACGGCTTTTGCAAATTGCCGGGTTATCGGTTTCGCGCATATCTTTTCGATATGATCCCACAAGGTCAAGATGCTGTCCAGCACGCAGCCATTTGCCTAATACTAGAGGCTGCTGACTTAAAGTAGCGCAAGAGATAATATCTGCCTCTGGAACGGCTGAGGCTAAATCTTTGATAGCTTTCGCACCTACTTGTTGTGCTACAGTCTTGGCGCGCTCAAAGCGTCTTCCCCAAATGTATACCTGCTCTATATTTCTTACAGCCCGATGCGCAGCGACTAAATAGGGAGCTAGAGAACCTGTGCCAACTACTAAAAGCGTACGACTATCTTCTCGTGATAAAAAGCGTGAAGCTAAGGCGGAGGCGGCTGCTGTGCGCCGATTGGTGAGTTCTTTTGCATCCATTTGAGCGAGGGGAGTACCTTTATGAGCATCAAAGAGGGTATAGGTGCCTTGAATAGAAGGTAAGTCATATTTCCCATTGTTGGGGGCTACGATGATGAGTTTCACACCTACATATTTTCCCGCTTCCCATGCAGGCATAAGCAATAGCGTAGATTCTCGCTCCTCTTTGGGGTTTGCAAAATTGTAGTGCGAGCGGGTAGGAACAGTATAGTCTGACTGAAAGGCCGCTTCAAGCTTTGAAATTAAACTAGCATAATCCAAAAGACTAGCAAGTTGTTTTTTATTTAAAAAAAACATATTTTAAAAATTAGTATCTCTGTAAAACGAATTCTGTCCGAAAACATATTAATATAAGTACATATACTTGCAGTATACATTTCCAAATAGGACTAATACCAATCCATGCCTAGAATTATCATTATTCTGAACTGCTTTTTCTCTTATGCTGCGTTATTTTTCGTTACCAGCCAAAAGGATGCTAAAGAAAAATGCCTTGCCTAAGAAAAAAAATCATTAGTCAGCTTAATAACAATTCTAAATATAGATTGGTATTACACCAATCCATATTACTCTTCTCGTCTATCTTCACAAGAAAATATATTACGATTTCTGACAATTTTGGTGATGCACCACATATTATTTAAGTAAGGGACAAGGAAAAAAATAAACTGTGCAAAATGAGGTAGGTGTTTTTTTCTTCGTTCCTAAGTCGGTTATGACTTATCTAATGGAAAGCTATGAAAATGAAAATAAAATTAACTTTACTTCTTTTCTTAGTAGGATTTCTGCCTTTGCAAGCACAGGAATGTACTTGTGTTTGTTCCAGTCTTACTAATCCATTGCCCGAAGAGCTTACGCAATTTGTGGCTACGGAACAGCAATGTACGGATCAATGCAACTTACTGATGTATGCTTCCTCTCAGTTTATAGGTGGTTTGTGCACTTGTATGGGACCACCAAATCCAGAGGATCCTAGTCCACCGATTACATCTCCCTCCGCAACTGCTTGCACAATGGGTTGCGACGCGGCTGGCTATGATAATGCTGTTTGTACGCCAATACCAGTAGAATTAGTATTTTTTAGAGGAGATGTATCGAAACAACATACTATTGCACTGGCATGGCAAACCGCATCGGAGTTGAATAATGCAGGCTTTGAAATTGAACGTAGTGCAGATGCCCTTCATTGGCAATTACTTGATTTTGTGAAAGGTTTTGGTACTACTATCGAAGTGCAAAACTATAAATGGCAAGATGATGACCCACTCCCCAATATTAACTATTATCGGCTACGACAAGTGGATGCTGATGGCTCATTCGAATATAGCGAAGTAATAAGTGTAGGTTTGGATAAGCAAAAAATAACTGCCTTGCTTGCATGGCCCAATCCAGCTCAGGATTTTTTATACTTCCAGCTCGTTGGTGATGAAAAGTATCATGGAGAGTCCATTGAAATTTATGATAGCTTTGGAAAGCTTGTGAAAACACAGGTGGCCGACCGCTTGCATCTACGAAATAACCAGGGTGAATTAGATATAAGCACTATACCGACTGGTCTATATATTATCCGAATTCAAGTAGATGGGCAATTTTTTAATCAAAAATTTATGAAAGCATATAAGTAGTCGGACAGATTT
>JAHDCQ010000001.1:0-17269 GCA_020629845.1 Saprospiraceae bacterium
TCCTTCGATAAAATCACCTCCGAGGGCGTGAAACTTTGCAGCAGTTTATCAATATAGCCTTTATCGCCCTCGCTCACTAGAAATTCGCCTGTCGAGACATCCAAGAGCGACAAGCCGATGCGTCCTTTTTTGCCAAAATGAATCGCAGCGAGGTAATTATTGCTTTTGTGGTCGAGTAACTTATCATCCACCGCAATACCTGGCGTGATGACCTCCGTGACACCGCGCTTGACGAGTTTTTTCTCCTTACTTGGTTTTTCCAATTGCTCCCCAATTGCCACGCGAAAGCCTGCTCGCACAAGGCGCGGCAAATACAAATCGAGCGAATGATAGGGAAAACCCGCCAACTCAATATCGCTACCACCGTTATTCCGACTCGTGAGGATAATCCCCAACACCTGCGAAGCCGTGACCGCATCCTCACCGAAGGTCTCATAAAAATCCCCAACGCGAAACAGTAAAATGGCTTTTGGGTACTTCGCTTTCAGTCCGAAGTACTGCTTCATGAGTGGGGTTACTTTTTTTGATTTGCTTTTTTTTGCCAAGAACAAAGCGTTTTTAAATGAATATGAGGGGCGAAGATAGGGATTTGATTATTCAATTTTAAGATTAGCAGCTTTGATTAGCTGGATAAATCGCCCAATCTCTGTGGCTTCAAGTGTTGTATCTTTCTTGCTATCAAAGATATCCTTTAGCATTTTCTCAAGCGTTAAAAACTCAATTTTTACCTTATTTTTTCCATTATCAGATAAGTTTTCTAGGAATAAGTCGCACGTTGTAAAATTTTCAAGTTGAGATACTTTAGTAAGTTTTGTTACTGCAATATAATAAGTGAAGTCTTTTGATTTAGTTTGTTCATATACTTTATCTCGGAAGGCTTTCGCCCAAATAGGTTCAACTAACTCTCTAAATCGCTTCCATTGATCTTTCTTTTGACGCTTTACTTTATTTGTTAGGGTTTCATACCACCAATCAATGTTAAAACCATCCTGCCATGATTTACAACTAATAGCAGACACACGTTTTTCATATTTTTCATTGAGATGAATAGCTAAAACATCAATATCTGAGGATACAGCATAACGACTTCGAGTAAGCTTATTTAGTTCTTTGATATCGTCCTTGCGCGGTTTATACTTTACATTGTGTTTTGTAAAGGTAGAGTTTTGACGTGAGAAGTAGCCATCCACTAACTGTTCTAAAATGTCTTCTTTCATAATCTATTTCATGGCTAGGAGTTCTTCAATTGGCTCTTCTATCTGAACGGCATCCGCTAATGCTTCCAGCTTTTTCGGATTTGTGCCTGTATAATTTTGCTCTTTTTTGACTTTTGCTAAGTCCAATTTATCTTCTATTTGCCCGATATATTTAGCCAAAGGATTGTTTGGCAATAATTGCACAATTCGCGCATTAATAGCATCTAGTAAAAATTCATTCTCAATGGAAAGAATCAGTTGTACCGTACTTATCTTTTTTGCTTTTAAGCTCATTTAACAATCACGTTTTCATAAAGATACAATATTTTTGGGAATTTAGTTTTTGTTTCAAGTCGAAGTACGACTTAATGAGTAGACTTACTTTTTTTAAGCAACAGATACAAGCGTAAAATTTAAGCTAGAACAAGAAATTGCCGACTTAGAAGCCAAATTAAGAGGATAAACACATTTTTAATAGCAAGCAAACTCCTTTGATTCTCCCCCATTAAGACGTATTTTTGTGACTTATACATCATCCATATAGCATAGTGAGTTAAAAAACTCAATGGAAAATAGTCGCCCATAATGAATTTTAAAATTTTTATTGTTGAAGATGATCCGTGGTATGCACAGATTCTAAGGCATCATCTTTCACTTAATCCTGATTATACCCTTGAAGTGTTTGAAACGGCTAAAGACTGCTTAGACAATCTGCATCAGCAACCCAATGTGGTCTGTATTGATTATGGTTTGCCCGACATGACGGGCGACCGCCTGTTGGCCCGTATTCGGATGCATAACAGTACGATTCCTGTTATTATTATAAGCGCGCAAGAGGAAATCGCGGTGGCGGTGGACTTGCTGAAAGCAGGGGCAAAGGATTATATCATCAAGAATGACCACACCAAAGATTTGCTTTGGCAGTCGCTTATTAATATCCGTGAAAATGCGAGCCTGCGCGAAGAAGTAGCAGAATTGAAGCATGAGCTAGGAAAGAAATACACTTTTGAGAATAGCATTATTGGACAAAGTGTTGCGCTGAAGAAAACCTTTAAACTATTGGAAAAAGCCATCAATTCCAATATCAATGTCTCTGTGACAGGAGAAACGGGTACGGGTAAAGAAGTGGTTTCCAAAGCTATTCACTACAGTAGTGCGCGCAAAGAGAAGCCTTTTGTAGCCGTAAATATGGCAGCTATCCCGAAGGAATTGGTAGAAAGCGAGCTCTTTGGGCATGAAAAAGGAGCATTCACAGGCGCGGTAAATAGGAAGATAGGCAAATTCGAGGAAGCACATGGTGGCACGATTTTCTTAGATGAAATCGGGGAATTGGATTTGAATATTCAGAGCAAACTCCTACGGGTATTGCAAGAGCGCGAGGTGGTACGCGTAGGTGGCAATAAGACGATTAAGTTCGACGTACGCCTCATCACTGCCACGCACAAAGATTTGAAGGAAGAAATCAAAAATGGAAATTTTCGGCAGGATTTGTACTATCGTGTCGTAGGTTTACCGATAGAATTACCACCGCTTCGTGCGCGCGACCAAGATGTATTGATTTTGGCAAAGCATTTTGTAGATCAATATACCAAAGAAAATAAAATGCCCACTATCACCCTCAGTAGCGATGCCAAGGACGCTTTGATGAAATACAATTTCCCTGGCAATGTGCGAGAGCTAAAAGCCGTCATTGACCTAGCCTGTGTGCTTTGCGATGGGAAAAACATCACAGCAGAGGATATTACATTTCATGCAGTACGAGAGGATGAAGTATTTACTGCTTCCGAAAAGACGATGCGCGAATACAATGCGGATATTATTAGCTTTTTCCTAAAAAAATATAGTAATAATGTAGTTTTGGTAGCTCAAAAGCTAGATATTGGCAAGTCCACGATTTATAATATGATAAAAAGTGGTGAAGTGAGGCAACAGAAATAACCAAAATTAAAAATAAACTAAGGATTGTGTATGGAATAAGTTCGTAACTTATTTCATACACAATCCTAAATGCACGTATATGACATCTATCTTTGTATCTGCTAATGATATAGCACAACTAAAAGCAGCCTTCAAAACTATTGAACATAGCGACAATATCCAATCTGCCTTGATACTAATAGCAGACAAAAACCGTTATGAAGCGGCTGTACTTCAGCCCCTACTAAAAGCTTGCTCAAAACCTATAGTAGGTGGTGTTTTTCCAGAAATCATCAATAATGGCATACGAACAACTACAGGTGTATTATTCATTCCTCTAGCAGATAAATTGCAAACACAACTACTCCATCTATCAAATAGCAACGCTCAATTATTCAGCGATTTCGAGCAGCAATTTCAAGATTTTGATGCCCTGAGTGGTACCTTGTTTATTTTCTGTGATGCACTTGGAACAAATAAAACAGGCTTTATTGAGAGTGTTTTCAATTACTTTGGAACAAATTTAAAATATCTAGGCGGTGGAGCTGGTTCGCTTCGATTCGCCCCCTACCCTTGCGTAATAGATAATAATGGCGTACATGAAAACGCAGCAGTAGTTGGTATTAGTCCACTAGCTATTCAGCTAGGGGTAGCGCATGGTTGGGCTGCAATCACAGAGCCTTTAAAAGTAACTGAAGCGGTAGATAATCGCATAGTTAGTATTAATTGGGAACCTGCTTTTGAAGTCTATAAGCGAGTGGTGGAAGAGCACTCAGAACGGCAATTTACGGACGATAATTTCTTTGACATAGCCAAATCTTATCCGCTTGGTATTGCAAAATTTGATGCAGAGCGCATTATCCGTGATCCTTTTGCAGTAGAAGGCACAGATATGCTTATTGTAGATATAGTACCACAAGGAGAACATATTTGCATTATGAATGGAAATATGAATTCTCTATTGCAAGGTGCAAAACGCGCGCGAGAACTCGCTAGTACTAAAGAAAATAATGCAAGTCTTTTTTGTATCGACTGTATTTCTAGAGTGCTTTATATGAATGAAGATTTCAAAGCAGAAATCGATATTATTGGAGCAAATACGACTGTGAATGGCGCACTTACAATTGGCGAAATTGCTAACTCAGGAGAGTCGATACTCGAAATATTTAACAAAACAGTAGTGGTTGCAACATGGTAAGTAGTTCATTAAAATCGGAGTTGTTTTTTGACTTGGTCTATAACTTAGGAGATGACTCTAATGAAGAGGATATTCTAGCCAAGAGTATTCCAAAATATCTTCGAAAACTGAACTGTTTTGTGGCTTGTGTCTTGAAAGTAAAATCAGATGGAAGCTTTGAAGACAAATTTATTTTGCCCCATGTGTTTCGCAAAAATGCAGCGTGGAAAGAGATTCGGGCAGAGTTTATAGAAATGTCAGCAGGCACGAAAAAATGTGCCGAAGTTATTTATAAAGATAGTTATTTCTATGGCTTTCACCTAGCTACTTATGGTTGCTTGATTTTGGGAAGAAAGAAACGATTTGAAGCAATTTTTCAATACGAGTTAATTCCTATTGTCAATTTTTTGGGCAAAACCCTAGTACAAATTGTAGAAAGTCAACTTCGACACGCATCGGAGCTACAACTGCAACGCGAACGTAATCTACTTCGAACAATTATTAATAATATCCCTATCAATGTCTACGCTAAAGACCTGGAATTGAAAAAAATTCTAGCAAATAAAACAGAGCTGGAATTTCTAGGCGTAGAAAAAGAAGAAGACGTACTCGGCACTACAGATGAAGCATGGTTTAGTGAGGAGTTTGCAGCTATTGGACTTAAAGATGATATACAAGTGCTTAGTACAGGTGATCCTATACTGAATGAAGAAAAGAAAATTTCGGATTCCGATGGGAATGTGAAAGATGTAATTGTCTCTAAGCTGCCTTTAATAGACGAAGAAAATTATATCTTAGGCTTAGTAGGAATGACCTTTGACATTACAGAACGCAAGCAGAGTGAACGCCAACTCCAAATCCAAGAAGAAAAATATCGAAATATTATTTCCAATATCAACATTGGTTTATTAGAAGTAGATACGCAAGATAGAGTCATCTTCTGTAACCATAGTTTTGAGGAAATGTCGGGTTATACACTAGAAGAAATCAAAGGAAAAAAAGGTTCAAAAATTCTAGCGGCGGGTAAAAATAGAAAACTCGTAGAACGACAAAATGCTCAACGTCTCCTCGGAGAATCGGATAGCTATGAAGTACTAGTACGAAATAAACGCGGCGAAGCGCGCTGGTGGTTGGTGAGTGGTGCACCCAACTATAACGATAAAGGCGAAATCATAGGTTCTGTGGGCATTAACCTAGATATTACTGCACAAAAACGCCTAGAAATACAGCTCGAAAACGCCCTAGAACAAGCACAAGCCGCAGCCGAGGCCAAAGAAGCTTTTCTCGCCAATATGAGCCACGAAATCCGCACACCACTAAATGGCATTATTGGCATGGTGCGCGAGTTGCGAAAAGAAGCCCTTAATCCTAAACAAAAACAACAGGTGAATAGTGCCTACAAAGCGACTCGTCATTTACTTGCTATCATTAATAACATCCTAGATATTACTAAAATCGAAGCGGGTGAACTACAACTGGAAGCACGGCATTTTGCCTTGAAGAGCCTCTTAGATGACGTAAATAGCATCCTTAAACCCGACGCGGATAAAAAACAGATTTTATTAAGCACTTCGATAGATGACCAACTGACAGACGTACTTATAGGAGATGAAACACGCCTGCGACAAATACTTATTAATCTCGCTGGTAATTCTATTAAATTCACAGAAAAAGGAAAGGTGAGTATAGCTTGTAAAACACTCAAATCAAATAATAAAAAACAAACGATACAAATAAGTGTGCAAGATACTGGTATTGGTATGGAAGAAGATTTTATACAAAAAGTCTTTCATAAATTTCAACAAGAAGATGCCAGTACATCTCGGCGGTTTGGTGGTACAGGTTTAGGGCTTTTCATCACCAAAGAACTGGTGGATTTGATGGGGGGAAACATTCAAGTGAAAAGTATAAAAGGAATTGGCACGGAGATAAATATCACTCTTAGTCTTCCCATTGGAGATGCAGCACATATCGAAAATAAAGAGTTGCTTACGGATAATCTATCCCTCAATAAAGCCAAAATACTCCTAGTAGAAGACAATGAAATGAACTGCATGGTCGCTCGCAACACCTTAGAACTATTGGATGTGGTGATAAGCGATGTAGAAAATGGAAGACAAGCCATCGAACTGCTAAAGCAAGAATCCTTCGACCTGATTCTGATGGATATCCAAATGCCGATTATGGGTGGTATGGAAGCCACGAAAATCATTAGAAACGAGCTGAAAATTAATACACCAATTATTGCCTTGTCTGCCAATGCCTTCAAATCGGAAATTGAAGCCTGCAAAGCTATCGGTATGAACGACTATATCACCAAACCATTTGAAGAAAAAACACTCATTCAGACAGTGCTTAAATTCTTCAAAATCAAAGCAGAAAGTCTGCAGTACAAGCCAGAAAGTGAAGTACTTGTAGAAAAAGAATTATATAGCCTCACCAAACTTCGTGAAATGAGCCGAGGTAATGAAGATTTTGTAGAAAAAATGCTGCGCCTCTTTGTAGATATTGTACCAAAATCTATTGCTAAAATACAAATAGCTCATAAAGCACATGATTTAGATACTATATCACAAACAACTCACAAGCTCAAGCCAAGTATTAACCACTTAAATATTCTTTCTCTACAAGAACCTATTCGCATACTTGAAAAACTTAACCACAGCCAGCATACGCAGGCAGAACTCAACGCCTTAGTACAAACCGTGATCCAAACACTTCAAGAAGTAGTACAGCAAATTCAGACAAACGAACTCTAATCTCCCTTCATTATAATTTTCCACCAGATGGAAAACGCCTCCACCAGATGGAAAAAAGGCAAAAGAAGCAACACATAAAACCCTGACTATCAATGATTAAAAAATACTGGCCCAGCTTTTGCTTTAAAATATAAGCAAGTACGCAAACGCAAAATTTTTATATTATGGAAGGGCTAGACAAACTCAAAATATTTATTGTAGATGACGATCAGTTTTATTTAAACATTTTTTCTCAGTATTTATCAAATCTTGGAGTGACAGATGTAGCTTTATTTGACAATGGATTAGACGCTCTTAACAAATTACATGACCAACCACAAGTGGTCTTTCTAGATCACAATATGGATGACATTACTGGTTATGAAGTACTAAAGAAAATTAAGCGTTACAATCCAGATATTTATGTAGTGATGATAACAGCGCAAGAAGACATCAAAACGGCTGTGGATTCATTGAAACATGGAGCATTTGATTATATCCAAAAAGGGCAGCATGACGAAGAGCGCGTGAAAGCGGTATTAGAAAAGATTTTGGAAATAAAGAAAATGCTAGAGCAATCCAATCCAGGAGGGTTTCTAAAACGGATGCTACAATTTGTAGTCGTCTAGGAGAAAAGCAAACAAAAGGGCATGAAATGGTTCATTTTTATCACATTCTTGGGCATCATGACATCGTGCAAGACTACGAATCTATTGATGGAACCCAAGCAAGAGCAAGAAACCGTACAAACATTAGATAGTTCCTTCTTTTTCAATCCTGATTATCAATATCAAATTCGCAAAGGCGATAAACTTAGCATAAGCGTTTGGGGACAAGAAGAATTGAGCGTAGGCTCTGTATATGGCATTTACAATTCTAACTCCGTATATGGAAAATGGCTACTAGTAGATGCCAACGGAAATATTGAGATACCAAAACTTGGCACAACAAATGTGCTAGGAAACACCACCATAGAATTAAAAGAAAAATTAAAAGCACAATACACGCAATGGATTGTAAATCCAGTAGTGGATGTAAAAGTACTGAACAAAGAAATTACCGTTATCGGCGAGGTGAAAGCACCACAGGTCGTGACACTAGATAAAGATTACAATACACTATTAGAATTAATCACACGCTGTCAGGGTTTTGATAACTATGCCAACTTAAAGTATGTAAAAATTCTGCGGCAACAAGGAAAACACGTACAAATTGCGAACTTAGACCTGAGCGAATCAGGCAACTATTTGAACAAAAACATTCAACTCTATCCTGGCGATATGGTCATTGTACCATCAAGAAAACATAAGGAATTTGACAAGCGCGTCGCTACCATTATACCTTTCACCACAGTAGTCAGCGCAGCAGCAATATTATACGGGACGTTTAGGTAAAGAAAAGCAACATTATTAAACACAAAAGGGCATGGAAGACATCATTAGAACAGTAAAGCCATATATGAAAGGCTTGCCTTTCATTGTGTTAGCAATAGTACTTGCGTATGTATTGGCGAATAAATATGTCAGCTACGTCACGCCTATGTACGAAAGTACAGCAAAATTAAAATTGGCTGATATTGAAGAAGGCATACCCAATAGTAATTTATTTAAGGATTTAGATGTTTTTGCAACCTCCAACAAAATAGCAGGTGAAATTGAGGTGATGCAATCAGAGGTGCTATTAGATAAAGTACTTGACAAGCTAGATTTTGACATAGAAATATACAGAGTAGGCAACATCAAAACAACAGAATTATACGATGAATCGCCTATTCTAGTGGGCTTCACACAAATAAATGAAACACATTACGATGCGTTCTTTGACATACAACTACTCGACTCTATCGCGTACCAACTGACGAGCCCTTCGGGAGAAGTACTACAAGCAAAGCTAGGCGACACGATACAAATTGATGAGTCAAGAATTCATATTGCACGAAATGAAGCTTTTTTGACACAACGGTCTGACATAAAATTGGTAGATCATTATCAGTTCAAGCATTGGAGTCGCCAAAAATTGATAGAAAAGGTCAAAAAGCAGCTAGATATTTCGTCAGTAGATAAAGATGTAGCAGTAATTCGCATAAGCTATACATCAGCGAAGCCGAAAAAGGCAGCTTTACTCGCCAATACGCTCGCAGAAACCTATATCGAAGACTACATCCAATCGAAGTTTCAAACAGCAGATGTAACGGTAGATTTTTTAGATGGACAAATCGGGGCGGTTATTGATAAGCTAACAGGCGTAGAGCGCAAGATTCAAAATTTTAGAGATACGCGTGGTATCGCTAATATCCGACAACAGACAGAAACAGATTTACGACAGATTGCACAGCTTAAGATTCAGCAAACGAATCTGAAAATGAACCTTGAAGCTATCCGCGACTTAGAGGCCTATGTAGAAGCAGGCAAGGAAAACTTCTTGGACTTGGCCCCCAATTTTGAAGCATTTACGGATCTATTATCTACTGAAATGGTAAAAAATATTAAATCGCTTCAAGCCGAAAAGAAAGAATTGCTCCTGACGTACACCGCAGCAAGCGATCAGGTGCAGATAGTGGATAAAAAAATGGCTGACCTTACAGCTTATCTTTCAGAAAGCATCCGTAACACTCGAAAAAACTTAGCAACAAAATACGAACGCTTAAGTGAAGACATCGCTAATTCAGAAAAACTGCTAGTGGCAGTACCTGAAAACGAGCGTATGCTCACGATACTCAATCGCGAATTTGAAATCTATCAGCAATCATACAACTTCCTGAATGAAAAGAAGATAGAGGCAGAAATAGCGCGAGCCGCAGATATTGCTTTTCACCGCGTGATTACGCCTGCGAGTGTGCCTAAAGCGGCCATTTCGCCCAATGGAATTATTATAAAAATAGTATCCATGCTATTAGGCATGTTTGGAATGATTGGCTTGATTTTCTTATTCCGCCTGTTTTTCCGAAAAGTAGAAAATCGCTATGCTATCGAATCGAGTTCTTTAATTCCTGTGGCATCGGTAATTCCAAAATTGAAATCTTCTAGGGCAAAAACAAGCTTCTTCCAAAAAGAAAGCGTGCAGTTAGAATTGAAAGGCTTACTTCAGCGAGGCGATATATGTTGCATTAGCTCATTCAAACCCACACAAGGAGCAGGATTTTACGCTTGGAACTTTGCAAAGGCATTGATTCAACAAGAACGGCATGTGCTTTTTGTAGATGTAAATGATATGATGCGGAATGATAATGCGGTAGATACTACAGCATTAAAAATAGCCGACAACTTGGACATCGTGCGCTTAACACATCCAAAATATTCGCGCTTCACACGTGAAAAATGGGAAGCGCAACTCAAAGAATGGCAAGATAGTTATGAACTCATATTAGTGCTAAATGACGAAGTGAATGGACAGCATTTACTCCCACTCATGGCATTAGCAAGCGTAAACTTAATTGTACTTGACGCGAAAAAGACACCAGCAAAACAAATAGCGCAAATTGATTTGCTAAAAGAAGCATATCAATTACCCAATATGCACTTTGTGCTAAATAACAATAAAATTTCGAGGGCTAAAGCCCAGCAAATAACAACTTCCTCCTTTGATAATTTACTAGGAGAAGCATTGAAAACGACTTAGCATTTTAGGAATGCTACAATGCGTCAATGTTGGAATGATACAATGCGATAATAGAGAGAATACTATATAGCATTGCATCATTATAGCATTGATACATTGAAGCATTATGGTAGGAAGAAAGGCAAAATGAAAAGCATAAAAGACATTGCATCCAAAAAACAGGAAAAAATATGGGTGATTATTGACCAAGCGATTTTCAGCGGCGGCAGTTTCGTAACGACGATTTTGTCAGCACGATTGCTCGGCGCTGAATCGTTTGGGTTTTTCGCATCCATCATCTTATTTGCGTATCTAAGTATAAATCTGACGGGGGCTTTAGTGATACAGCCCCTGCAGGTTTCACTTACTAAAATAGAACATAAGCATTCCTATATCTCTTTTTGCTTTTGGCTGCAAACAAGTTTGTTGGTCAGTATAGTAGGTATATTATGGCTTGCTTTGCAATTAGGATTTTCGGCACTAGCGGCTTATGCCAGCATGGGCTTTGGTTTAGTATGTTTTTTGATAGGCTTCATAAGTCAGGATTATTTTCGGAAGCTATTTTTGGCGCAGTCCCTTGTACGCCAAGCCCTTGCCATAGATGCCGTAGCGGTTTGTTTACAGTTAGGGATATTGATTCACTACCTATACATCGGACAAGCGCAACTGGAATACTTACTTTGGTACTTGGGACTGGGCTATTTTCCTTCTATCGCTTACAGCATTCTTCTCACAAAACCGATAAGGAATCATCGTTCGCTGACAATTTTGGTGATCAAGCCTATTTTTATCAAAATGAGTAAATGGAATGGTCGAACTTTTGATAAAAATAGACTTGATTTACCACCAAAATTGTCAGCGAACCAATATACTAAACTCTGGCACGATTATGCACGCATGCACTACCAACAAGGAAAGTGGCTAGTACTCACAGCCCTTGCCCAATGGTGGTCAAGCAACCTATTTGTAGTAGCATCTGGTTTGTTTCTAGGTATGCAAGCATTAGGTGCATTTCGTTTAGTCCAATCTCTTTTTGGCGTACTTAATTTATTACTACAAACATTTGAAAACTACGTTCTTCCAGAAACAGCGCGCTTGTTGCACCAGTCTCCTAGTCTAGCGAAGACACACTTGCGTACGCTTAGTTTGCAATCAGCGGCTATTTTTGGTTTGATTTTACTCTTTGTATTTACATTTTCAGCACAAATCATTGTATTGGCAGGCGGGGCGGAATATATGGAATATGCTTTTGTAGTAAAAGGCATGGCCATTTTGTACCTATTCATTTTTATAAGCTATCCCGTCCGATTAGCTATACGCGCTCTGGTACTAAACAAACACTTTTTTCAAGGCTATCTTCTGTCTTTAGCATTTAGCCTGATTTCATTCCAATATTTGCTCCGCGAATTTCACCTCATCGGTGCTATTGGCGGACTGATAGGCTCTCAAATCATATTGCTCATATTTTGGCAGTTCATACTGGCAAAGCACAATTTTTCCTTATGGAAATAATTCACTTGATACTAGGCAAAGCAAACCCCGAACGCATGAACGGCGTAAATAAAGTCGTTTATCAACTAGCTACCCAACAAGCCGCTGCTGGCAAAGCCGTAGCGGTATGGGGCATTACCAAAAATATCAGCATCAATTATGAAAAACGCAACTTTATCACCTTGCTGTTTCAGGCGTATGAAAATCCGTTTAAGATAGATAAGGAACTAAAAAAAGCGATTCTCCATAAGCGAGATAAAGCTGTTTTTCATCTGCATGGTGGCTGGATTCCGATTTATGCGTCCATCACAAAATTCTTCATAAAACATAAAATTGACTACGTACTCACACCACATGGTGCATACAACAGTATTGCGATGAAACGTAGTAATTTTAAGAAAAAAGTATATTTTAATCTATTTGAAAAGTCACTACTCAAATCTGCAAAGCGTGTGCATGCTATAGGAGAAAGCGAAGTGGAAGGCTTGTCCAAAATTTATCCCAATAGCAAATCCTTCTTAATGCCTTATGGCTATCATGCAGAAATGCGCGCTTGCAAAGCACCAACTAAAGACACACCTTTCACCATAGGATTTATAGGACGCTTAGATATTTACACCAAGGGCTTAGACCTAATGGTAGCCGCCTTCAAAATCTTTCAGCAACAATATCCCAATTCCAGATTATGGATTATTGGTGATAGTGACGAGCGTGCAGCTTTGGAAGCTTCCATTGCAGCGCAACAAATAGAAAATGTAACACTTTGGGGCAGCAAATTTGGAGAAGAAAAAATAGAATTGCTGGAGCAAATGCACGCTTTTGTACACGCCTCGCGCAACGAAGGTCTACCAGCATCGGTACTAGAAGCCGCAAATATGGGGGTAGCCTGCATCGTGACCAAAGCAACGAATGTAGGTAGTTTCATTGCAGAATATGAAGCGGGTATCGCTATTGAAAATGAAGACATCCTAGCATTAGCATCCGCTTATGAAACACTCTACAAAGCTTGGGATGATGACCGCCTATCTAGGACAGGCTGCAACGCAAAGCGTATGGTAAGAGAAGCATTCAATTGGAATAGTCTAGTACAAGAATTTGATAGGTTGTATCAGTAAGTCTAGATAATATGAAAAGCAAACATACAGCCACTTACCATAGCACATTCCTAAAAAAGACGAATCGGCAGTTGTTCATCATACTGCTACTTATGATTTCTTGCTTCTTTACTTGGAGCGAAAATGTAGCCATTACACACGCTATAAAAGTAGTAGGACGTATGGGCGTATTGTTTGCATCCTTTCTCGTCTATAGGAATATTATTCGATATGGGGCAGTAGATAATTTGAAGTGGCAAAATGGCTTAGCAATTGGTTTCTATGGAGCATATTTATTGCTAGGCTTCGCCTCTTTTATGTGGAGTACGAGCGTGGGTTATAGTGCACTGCAGTGGTTCATGACCGCACAAACGCTTGTATTTTGCTACTTTTTTATCAAATCGCTTTACCTGCTCGATATTTATTTTCCAAAGCATCAGATTCAGTTCTATAATTTGCTTGGAAATGCCTGCTTTGGGCTGATATTGCTGTTTGTCATTGGTATGTGGGTTGCACCTGATGTGTTTTTTAGATTCACACATGGCGGCTTAGAAGCACGACTTGGCGGCTACATGATGAACCCAAATGAGCTTGGCATGTTGGCAGGCTTAGGTATTGCCAGCTTAATTTTTGATTTAAAACGCGAACACTATACGCGCTGGACATTATTTAAATTGCTCATTCTATTTTATGGACTATACGCTACTGGCTCGCGCTCTTCCTTGATTGGCGTATTACTGATTATTGGTTTTCATCTCTATTATTCATCGCAACTCAAATTAAAAATAGCTGTCCTTGCGGGCATGTTGTTTGTCGCACCTTTTGCCATCAATAAAATCATCTTGAAAGATGGCGATAGCAGCCGCTTAGAAGAAGTAATGAGCATGACCGGTCGCTTACCCTTCTGGCAAGCCCTCATCAACGAAGGACTGCCGCAAGAACCGTGGCTGGGTTTTGGTTTCATGCGAATTGCTTATGAAGACCACTTTCAGGGGCGACACACCTATCCTGGTAAAATGACACATAATACCTTCATTCAGGTATTAATGAATCTCGGCTTCGTCGGCTTAACGCTCGTTATTTTTCAGATGCTCTTTACTTTAAAAGGCATTTTTAAAGAACCCAAAACTAAACGACTCGTACTCCTAAGCCTCCTTATCCCCTTACTTATCAATTCCTTCACAGAATTTGGCATATTCGGAGAATCGAATTTCGGCATTCTATTCTACCAACTCATTTTGTTGTACATCTGTTTCCAAGCATACACTATTCTTACACCTAAGCAGCGTATTCATTTGAAAAAGACGCGTCCAGAATTGACATTATAGTGACTACCTAAATAGGTTTGAGCAAATCTATTTATTCAAAATAGCCTTGTCACATTGAAATTCTATCTGCATAATTTTCCATCTCATGGAATAGCATTACAGCAGCAGGAAATATAAAAGTTGGCACGCATAACAAATTACTGATTATCAATTGTTTACATTTTTTGGCAAAGAATTTGACATAGTATAAAGCATATCGCATGTACAATGAAAAGCAATCGAGCATGCAATATGAAAAGCGCAAACGGTTTAAAAGGCAGTATGAAATTTAAATGTTTATTGTTCGATTTTGACTAAAAGAAAATACGTTATTGGAAGTAGTTTTTTTGAATCAAAATCAAGGAATATTTTTATTGAATTCATATAAGGTATTGAAAAGCAAAGCAAAAAGGCAGTATATGGAAAGCATTTTTCAACGACTAGGTTACACAACAACAATAGAGGCGGAAGGTGGTCAATTAGTACAATTAATCATCATCAATAATCCAGATGGCACACCACGCTGGGTTTGTTCTGCCTTTGCACCGAAACCCTACTTTTTGAGATTTTATAATGTATCTAGTTTCAAATCTCAATTATTTGCGACACTAGTAAAATTCGTTTTTTTCTTAGGCTTGCAGCGTACGATATTTAAAGGCACACAATTGTATATGAAAGCAACAACAGGCAAGCCTATTCTTGATATTTTTCAGAACAATTGGGCATTGTTTATGGGAACAAAGGGTCCAAACAAAAAGGCAGTATTGTATCAAGAAGATGCGTCTGGCAGTCGGTTTTTTAAAATAGCTACTACGAGTAAGGCAAAGCAGCTTATCGCGCGAGAAGCAGCGATGACCGAAACACTTGCGGCTTTGCAGGTAGAACGCTTTAAATTTCCGAGCTGTCAGACCTTTTCTTCTGATGTCATTGAGCTAGAAGATATTGGAAAAGACGGAAAACGCACCAACGAACTAGGCGAAGCACACTTCGCTGCTTTAGACGAACTTTATCAAAAAACACACTACACGACTACACTCAATTGCAGAGAACGCATCATTGGACTATTGGAAATACAGGATAGTCGCATTCCCAAAGGACTCCTCAAAAAACTCATTCTATTACACAATAGCATAAAAAATAAGCCTATCCAAATAGCATTAGCACATGGCGATTTCACGCCCTGGAATATGTATGTGAAAGACGGTCGCTTGGCTATTTACGATTGGGAATTAAAGAGTCATAATATGCCTATAGGCTTTGATGCCTATCATTTTATTCTGCAGCAGGCTATCTTAGTAGAGCGTAAGCCATGGGATAGCATAAAAGCATGTATCCAAGCTAAGGTTGTACCTGCTGCTTTTTCAAAGTGGATAAAGGAAGAGGAGAAGGATTGGAGGCACTACCTGAAATGGTACTTATTCCTCAACACGAGCGAACAGTTGCTACTATACAGTCAGCAAGAAGAATGGCATCCACAAATCGAGTGGCTATTGCAGACATGGAATACAGCAATTAGCGATATGCTACAGTATCAAGTAAAACATCGCAAGCTCTTGATAATGGATATTTTTGACTATCTACATAACAAGAAATACGCAGCTATAAAATTCCCCAATATGGCACCTGAACAACTTAGCGAATACGCTGATATTGATTTATGCGTAGAAAAAGCGGATGTTGCCGATATGATTCGTTACCTAAAAGCGCATCCAGTAGTGCAGCAAGTGCAAGAAAGACGACAGGCACACATGACTAGTGTCCATGTTTTTCTAAAGGATGGAAAACTGCTTTGTCTGGACTTAATTTGGAAATTCCAACGAAAATCCTTGACTATGATGGATGCAGGCTTGGTGTTAGAACGAACGTTTAGAAATGATTATGGCATTCAGCAAATGCACATCAAAGATTTAGCACAATACATTGGTCTGTTTTATGGCTTAAATCAGCAAGAAATTCCAACAAAATACAGACATTACATACTCGCATTGTCGGGATGCAAACATCCACTTGACCAGTGCTTGTATCGTAGTTATAGAGAAGATAAAATACCGACTTCAAAACTAAAAAACATACTGAAGCAAGCTCCTCATAACAATTTATTTGCAAGGGCTTGGAGTCAGATTGCGTACCTAATTCATACAGTTCAACAGCTAATTTTTTCTAAAGGGATGATTATTACATTCAGCGGGGTCGATGGCGCGGGTAAGTCAACCGTAATTGAGCATGTGCAGCAAGAATTAGAGAAGCGACTACGGAAACGCGTGCTAGTGTTGCGCCATCGCCCCTCTGTTTTACCCATCCTAAGTGCTTGGACAAAAGGCAAAGCCAAAGCAGAACAGGATGCAGCCACTACCCTACCTCGACAAGGTAAAAATAGCAGTTCCATAGGCTCATTGCTACGCTTTGCTTACTATTATACAGACTATTTGCTAGGGCAATTCTATGTGTATTGTCGCTATGTATTACGCGGTGATGTGCTACTTTACGATCGCTATTATTTTGACTTTATCAATGATAGCAAGCGTAGCAATATTCAATTGCCCAAAGGTTTGGCTCGCTTCGGCTACAATTTCCTGATGCAACCCGACTATAATTTCTTCCTATACGCGGATGCAGATACGATACTCGCACGCAAACAGGAATTGGACAGGAACACGATAGAGCAACTCACGCAGCAATATTTAAGTCTTTTTGAAGACTTGAATCGAAAAGGGAAACAACGGTATTTTCCTATCGAAAATATCAAGCTGTC